>CAZDFM010000063.1:0-9102 GCA_964504465.1 uncultured Pseudobdellovibrionaceae bacterium
GGTTAAACCCCTAATGCACGCCTTGTTTATATCAATCAAAGCGGTTCCAGGAATCACCATTTGTACAAGTGCAACCTGCAAGTCTAAAACTTTTTGGTAGATTCTTTTTTGATCGGGACTGAACTTTCCGTTAACAGGATAAGTACGAGTAATGTCGGCGGAGTAATAATTAAACTCACCGCCTGCATCAACCAAAAATAAATCATTACTTTTTAAAACTTGATCGTTAAAGACATAGTGTAAGGTCGTAGCATTGTCGCCACCTGCAAAAATTCCGCGGTAACCTTCGCGTTCACAGCCTCGAATCATGATCTCTTTAAGAAAGATCCCATAAAGCGCGCGTTCATTAACACCAGGTCGAGTGGCTTTCATAACCTCAATGTGAGCTTCGGCCGAAATCTGGCAACTTCTTCTCATTACATCGGCTTCCCAATCAGACTTAAACAATCGCTGCTCACCTACTAAAGGATATGAATCCTCAATAGTCATGATGCCTTTGTTTGTTCTTCTGCGAGTTTGATAAAGCGACTTTAAAGTTTTATCCATCACCTTATCAAAATCACGATCGTGAAATAGACGATAATAAACTTTGTCGCACTCAGCGAGCAAACCTTGAGCTACTTCTTCAAATCTTGAAATGTCATAAGCTTCATCAACGCCAAAGCGCTCTTTAGTTAACTCTGGTCCGTAAAGAAAACCTTCCCAAGTCTCTTTTGTTGGATCTTTGGGGTGTACAAACATCACGGTTTCAGGCGTTTTGCCGGGGCGAAACAAGAGCACAGAACCAGGCTCGGTAAAGCCCGTGAGATAATATAAGTTTGAGTCTTGTCTGTAATAGTGATGAACGTCATGATTGCGAATGAATTCGGGGTTAGCCGGTAAAACGAGGGCTGCGCCACTCATCGATTTTGCAAGTCGGTCGCGTCGTTCTTTAAAAATACGAATATCAGTATCTGGTTTTCTCATACTTAGATCATAGTCGACTTCGAGAAGATTCTCCAGTGCTATCAAATCCTAAAAGTTGTATTTTTGCATGAGCCTGCGGGTAAGTTCTTTGCCTGAACTTAGCCCGACTTCTGAGATATTTTTACGTTTAGAAAAGCCATTCAAGTTATAAGAGGCCAAAGGAACTTTTATGATTTCATCAATACCTTTAGCCCCTTGACGGTAGTGCCGCTGAACTTCCCACCACAAAAGTCGCGAAGACTCGTCGGTTGGAAGCGAAGACTTATCCCAAATATCGCCTTCCGATAAAACATCCACAAAGACCACGACGTCTGCGCCTTGTCTTCTAAGCCACTGTGCGGCTTGGGCTACGTCGAAAGGTGCTGCAAAGCGACCCTCTTTTGATGCAAACAAGGGAGCGTACGGCAAACAAGCCTCAACTGCTGACCTAAATGGTCCTCGCTCCATCCAACCCACTGAGCCCGTTCGAGTGGCAATCGTAGGGCAAGCAAAACGAACTTTTGCGTTTTCAACATTTGAGCTTTCAAAAACAGTCTTAAGGTAGTTCCTCATAATCGCAATGCTGTCTTTCGCGAAAGCTTTTGAGAGAATGCTTTGTCCGGGCAAGTCGCCGTCTTGAAGTTTATAAAGCTTCCAATCTAGATTATGAACGCGACCTTCTTGTGCAAACACTCCTGCCATAAGTGAACCCCACTCAAGGCCCACTATGGCATGAACTGGAATTCTTTCTGTGTCGAGAGCTTTTAAAACACCCGCATGCGCAAAAGCTTTTGCCCCGCCGGCACCCAAAATCAAACCTAACTTAGGTGCTGTCTTGGTTTGAGGTCTTGCCGCAGGAGGAGCTTGAAATTCCTCCTCTCGAACTGTCTCATCGTCAGAATCCTGCGAAGGTTCTTCATAGTCATTTTGGTCAACTGAAGTAGTTTGGCCTGGAGTCTTTGGTGTTTGAGAGATTTCTTTTCGGGTTTTTACCTGTGCACACCCTAAACTAAAAAATACGATCAGAAATACGACTGCTGATAAGCTGACTCTAAATTCTTTTAGCATATACAAAAAACTCCCGGTTTCCGTCTTGTCCCACAATACAACTTTCAAAATAATCTACAAGCTTTAAACCCAATTGTGGAATCCTGGTTCTGACTTCGTTTTCAACTTTTTGATAATCTTTTGGGTTCGCGACGATTCCTTTTTTGTTGAGATTTGCACGCTCAAGTTCGAACTGCGGTTTTATCAAAAACAAAAAACGACCTCCGGATTTTAGAAACGGGATGAGGGCGTCAAAGTAGAGTTTCGTCGAAATAAAAGAAACATCGCCGACAATTAAATCTATTTGCCCTAAATATGGCTGCAACTCTGGCGCGAGATATGCTTGCTTTGCGTTTATTCCCTCAAAGCTTTTTACTTGCTCGATTTTTTTGACGGCATCATTAAGCTGACCATGACCTACATCAAAGCCAATTACGAGTTCAGCTCCTTGTTCGACAAGAACCTGAGAAAACCCGCCGGTTGATTGGCCCACATCAAGACACACATAACCCTTAGGTGACAATGATACTTGTGAAAGTGCACCTTCAAGTTTGAACCCCGCACGTGAAACATATTTTAAGAGTTCTGATTGCACCAAACTCAGCTGCGGTGATTGAGATAAGTCCACCATGAAGGCGGGGTCTTTCACAATCTTCACATCTTCTTTTAAGGTAATCCTAACGCCCGGACCTAAAATTAATTCTTTGGCCTTCGTGCGTGACGGGGCCAGCTTTAGTTCTACTAGGGCTTGATCCAAACGTAGCTTCAACAAAACAATTTCCTTCGCACTCGGGCCCTAGAATGTTACATTTTGAAGGAGTAATGACAAGGAGTCCGACTTTGAAAAACTTTAAATGGATTATCTTAGGAATCGTCGGATTGGCTATTGTCGGCGTGGGTGGTTATCTCGCCTACCGTCACTTTGCAGCCTCAAAAGAAGCGGCGTTCGCTTGCGTTGCCACCTCGTTTCCTTACGTCATCATGGAACATAAACGCGCCGAACTTACGGGCCTTCTCGATAATATCAAAATTGATGAGGAATCCGGCAAAGAACCCGATCTAGATGCAGTCGATAAAGCCATGAAGGGCGAAAGCCTTCCTCCCGGCAAATTTTTTCTTTCGAAAGAAATCGACACTAAAATGCTAGAACTCGCAGATTCAATTCAAAACAGGGCACCTGAAGCTCCTCCATTAAATGGCGATGACATGACAAGCTTTTTAGCTCAGCTCGAGCCTATGTTTGAACAGCAAGCGCCTGTCTATCTAAAAGAATGCAAACACCTCTTCAGCGAAATCATTCGAACTTGTGGTAGTTTTGATTCAAATACCGAAGATGCGCAAACTTGCAGAGATAAATATGATTCTCAAGTGAATGCACTTTTACAAAAGCATCTCGGCCCCGCTGACCAGCTGTCGATTGAAAAGTAGTGTTCGCGGATTAATTCAGGCGTGCCCGTCTTCAATAAATTTTAAGTTCCAGTCTTCAACACTGAGACCAATACTTGCAAAAATCTTCTCGAGTTTTTTCTTTGGCAGGCGATGAAAGCGGCCCACGGCCCTTGAATAGATGATTCCCGAATCGTCTTTAATCTGCGCATGCACAG
This sequence comes from uncultured Pseudobdellovibrionaceae bacterium, assembly GCA_964504465.1. Classification (GTDB taxonomy): domain Bacteria; phylum Bdellovibrionota; class Bdellovibrionia; order Bdellovibrionales; family UBA1609; genus CAZDFM01. The sequence goes on from CAZDFM010000063.1 coordinate 3,597, forward strand.
TTACGTTTCTGCCTTCTACTTTTATGACATGAGCTTCAACTAAAAGATCTACCCCGATCGGAGTCATCTCTAAAAAATCTACGTTTAAATTAGCAGCAACTGTCGCATAACCCGAAAGCCAAGAAGCACTCCCGAGCGCTTCATCTAGTACATAAGTCGAAACTCCCCCGTGTACATGCTTCGGTGGCCCTTCAATACCTTCTCCAAACCAAATACGCCCCACCAAACTGTGGTCGACGCTACTCCGGTAGAAAGCAAGTCGCATACCCGACTCACCCGGAGTAAAATTTCGTCCTGAACCAATCTGAATCGGGAGCGAAAATTTTTTCCAGTGAGATTCAATCTTAGGCTCTGGCGGCACCGAAGTGGATTTTTGCATCTAAGTTTTTCTCGAGAGATTGAACTCGATCAGTTCTGACAACAGAGTATTCTTTAAGTTCATCTCGCTTAAACATGTAAGTGCTTGCTCTGAACTTTTATGAAGTAAATCTTTTGTGGGCTGTAAGCCTTGCGACGTTACATAGCTCGTGGCTTCTGGTTTCTTCGGATCGTAGTCCAAAACATCATCAGCCAATTGAAAGGCCAATCCTAAGAGTTCACCAAAACGTCTTAAACCTTTTCGTTGGAGCGGGGGAAGTTCGCCAATAACCGCAACGCCTTCGACGGCTACTCGAATAAGAGCTCCGGTTTTTAATCGATGAATGAGTTCAATATTTTTTACCTTAAAATTTGCGTCTTCAGAGATATCCATCACCTGACCGCCCACCATTCCACGCGCACCGGCCGCCTCTGACAGTAGGCCTACGAGGGTCAGTCCAACATTTGGCTGTTCTTTATAACTTCTCGCCAAATGAGAAAATGCCTCAGTGAGAAGAGCATCTCCTGCAAGCAGCGCCAGAGGTTCTCCAAATTTTTTATGATTTGTGGGCTGTCCTCTTCTTAGATCGTCGTTATCTAAACAGGGCAAATCATCGTGAATAAGCGAGTAAGTATGAATCATTTCAACAGAAGAGGCCCAGGGCAAAACGCGTCCTAATTCTATGCCCACAGCCTGTGCCGTAAATAAACTCAAAAGTGGACGAAACCTTTTTCCGCCAGAAAAGAGTGAATATTCTTTTGCTTCCCAAAGCTTTTCCCAAACCGTATTCGGGGCTTGAGGACGCGGGAGAGTTTCGGGCAAGTACTGTTCGAACTGCTTTACAAGATCCCTTGCTAATGTCAGATGCGTTTGTGATTCAAACAAGTGGTGTCCTTAAGTAAACTTTTAGTCTTTGACGACAAAGTCTTCGGTAATTGGGTTGCCGTTTTCGTCTATTTTCAAAAGAAGTTTAACCTTTTGTTCGGCTTGTTCAAGTTGCGCGTTGCACTCACGAGAAAGCTTTACGCCTTCTTCAAAAAGCGCGAGCGAATCATCAAGCGACATTTCGCCCTCTTCCATTTTGCTCACAATCTCTTCTAAACGTCCCAGTCTTTTTTCAAAATCCATTTGGGGCTCCTTCAATTAATTATAAACTTTCAGTTTTTTCTACTTTTGTTCTGATTTGACCATCAGTTACTCGAATCAAGAGTTCATCTCCGCCTTTGACTTGTTTGATGGACTTCACAACGGCTTGCTCTTTTTTAACGATTGAGTAACCACGGTCGACAACTCGCAAAGGGCTTAGGCTATCAAGCAAACTTAAGTATGACCTAAGCTGACTTTGCTGATTCTTAAGCATTGTCTTAATAGCGCCCGAAAGCCTTGAGTGCGCTTGCATTTGGCGAAGCTGTAACGTTCTCAGCAGATCTTTGGGGTTCACCATTTTTTGTGTCAACAGTTGAAGCTTGAGCCTACGTCGTTCAAAATATTTTTTTACCGAACCTTGAAGCCTTTGCGTGAGTTCATCATTTCGCTGGATGAGGTCTTGTAATCTTCTGCGTGGATCGACCAAGTGTCGTTTTAAATTTTGCACTTTACGTCTTTGCACTTCGAGCTCATGGCGCATGCAGCGTGCAAAACGATTGAAACTGATCTGCAGGCGCTCCTTAATTTCAGTAGCGCTCTTAACAACCAGTTCGGCAGCTGCCGATGGGGTTGGAGCTCGTAAATCCGCAACGAAATCCGCAATGGTAAAGTCCACTTCGTGTCCTACAGCAGAGATCACCGGAAGTCTTGATGCCGCGATTGCGCGAGCTACTTTTTCATCGTTAAAGCCCCAAAGGTCTTCGATTGAGCCTCCACCGCGGCCTACAATTAAAACATCAACGTCAGTTAAGCGATTCGCAAGTTGAATCCCGTTAACGATCGAACTCGGCGCCTGATCTCCTTGCACTACAGCGGGGACGAGCGTGATTCTTAATCCTTTAAACCTTCGATTTAAAACATTGAGCATATCTCGAATGGCAGCTCCAGTTGGCGAAGTCACAATTGCCACGTGTTGAGGCAGTATCGGAAGAGGTCGCTTGCGGGCTTGATCAAATAAGCCCTCTTTTTCAAGTTTACTTTTGAGTTGCTCAAAGGCTTTTTGCAAAGCGCCTGCACCGACAGGCTCCATCATTTCGCAGAAAACCTGGTAGTTGCCGCGCGGTTCATACACCGTGACTTTACCGCGGATCATAACTTCCATGCCGTTTTCAGGTTTAAAACGAAGTCGTGAATTGTGCCCGCGAAACATCACCGCGCTAATTTGCGAATTATTATCTTTAAGGCTAAAATACCAATGACCCGAAGTGTGCGGTTTAAAATTCGAAATTTCACCGCGCACCCACAGGGTATGGAATTTACCCTCGAGTGTTCCTCGAATCGCTTGGTTAAGCTGAGTAATAGTAAAAACCTGAGGCTCCGAAGATGCGGGCTCTTGATCGCTGTCCTTTTTGGGAACAACTTCGTCTTCAATCTTGAGATCTAGGTTCATGGAAATTTGATCCATAGGGCTCACTACCCTACTGAAGAAGGTCTTGCCGAGTCAAAACAAAGCCCTGCGTCGCAGTTAAAACTCTCTGATTTTCTAAGGAGTGAGAAGCGGGTTTTTAAAAAAGAAAAGGCGGAAGATCGCGCATCCAGATATTTTGCAGGCTCCAAAGGCCGCCGACTACGAGCGAAACGAGTGCCAAAGCTCTGTGTCCCTGAACTTGCTTCCAAAGCGTTTCAGGTAGGCGGCTTTGCCCTAAACGTGCAAGGGGCCCATAAGACAGCACAAACGTCATCATGGCGCCATAACCCAGTACAATAAACGGAAAAAGCCAGTCCAGAAAGCGAATATCCATGCAAGTTAAATCGGAAGATGCGTCAGAAAAAGAAACGCGACCTAGAGATAAAAATACAATTTTTTTTCGCTTCAAGACAAAAGCCGAAATCTTCTAAGAATATGATGGGCACGCTATTTGACGCTCTTGCGGTTTCGATTCATTCACTGTTATAGTGGTCGAAGTTCTTGTGGGCTAATGACAAAGTAAACCCTACAAGTATATATTAAGGGGGCTGTCCCTGGCGATGGTGTGAAGGCTCAACTCGTATTGAGAATCCTGAAGTTGCTATCATGGTCACCCGCAATAGTGAAACTGGGTTTACTTGGATTATTCAGCGCCACAAGGACATTTTTTTTACTCTCTTTAGTCCTGTCTCATTCTGATACACACTCGTCTAATGTCGCGTTCCTTACCCACTCGTGATGCTCTTTCTACTTAAGCCGCATATAATCTAAGTCACACGTTCTAATCAGCTGGTTAACGATTTTTGGCACTGCTGTTGCTTTGTTATGGGTTCAGGCGAGGGAAATCAAATGAGAGACAATACACTGTTTAAACTTCAGACAACTGTGCTCAGGGTTTTTCTTTCTGTGATTTTTGCGATGACCCCTATGGCATACGGAGCCGATGGCGCAACTGTAAACTGCTCTATCGAAGAAGCTGATATGTGGGGTCTGCGAGATGCAGGTCTTAAAGCTAAGAGAACTTTCAAGAACTACGACGAGCTTACCTCTTATCTCAATGGAAACTCAGGCACCGATGCTGTAGCAAACGCGTATCGAGCGGGAGCTGCAACATGTAAGGGTATTGATAGCTCCGCATCGATTGGTTCAAACTCTGATACAAGCTGCAAAGAAGCTGCAAAAGAATACAATGAAGCAGTCGAAGAATTTGGGGAAGCTTGCGCGAAAGCGGATTTAAGTAGCGATCTAAAAGTGTGCTTTGAAAAAGTAGACGAATGTAATTCAGTTGAAGCCCTTGAGTACGAAACGCCAACCTCAAAAAGCCCAGACATATTTCAATCTTTCACCAACGGTTTTCAGGGTAATGCACCTGCCGCAAGCAAACCATCTCGTGCAGTAACTCCTAGCCTTACTTCAGCAGACGATCAGTTTGCCCAGTGTCCTCTCTTAGCCAAAAGAGGATTAAAGGAAATGCAAGAAACTGTTGAAAGCTCAGAAGAAAAAGCCAAAGAGTTACGAAATCAACTTACTGATATGGAAACCGAGTTAGTTGAACTTCAGACTGAGAGCCAAGAAAAAATAAAAGAAATTAAAGACCGAATGACTGAAACTCAAGAAAAGTATGAGGACAGTGTTGAAGAGCTACGATTAAAAAGCCAAGAACTTGATGCAAATCTTGCAACACAAGTTGAAAAGCTCGAAGCGGCGATTGCTAATCAACACCGAATCATCGACGATATTACCAGCGCACAAGTTGACGCTTACAATAGCTATCAACAAGCGCAAACTGCTCTTAATTTGCAGTGTCACGCAGCCGCCCTGACTAAAGTTGGACAACTCCAGCAAGCTAAACAAGCCTTAGTAGCTCAAAGTAAATACTCCGCAGGTGGCTTTAACAAACTTTTAGGCAGTGTGGGTCTTTCGAACGAAAAGGCCGCAGAAAAATTAGCCGCAAGTTATTATAAAAAATGTGTTGCTGACCGCGCCTACCAGGACAACTTAAAGGTGGCTTCAAGAGCTCACAATGCGGCCGACAAACGGGCCGACAAAGCGATCTCTGCTGCTAGGCAAGCCATCGCCGTGATCCAAAAGCAGATTCATAAATTACAAGGTGAAACGAAAATCAAAGCCGTTGAGAATTTAATGCGAGAGCAAAATCGTATGAATCAGCGATTTGTAACCCGCATGCAGCAACAGCAAGAAAGCTTAATGCTTCAGTCTCAAAGATATGCGGCCCTAATAGCTAACAAACAAAAGGCTCTCCAGCAGCTCCAAGCCGATTTAATCACGAACGAAAATTACGTCGACCAAAGACGAGCTTATTTTGATCTACAAAATAAACACGCTCAAGGCCAACACGTCAGTGAAGAAGACTATGATACTTTGACGTCGAAAAAGTCGAAGCTTTCTTCAAATGCTGCTAACGTGACGTCTTCATGTCGAGATGTTCCCACAAGTGAGGCTTTCGACATTTGTTATAGAGCTAGCCCCTTTGTGAGCGATGGTGCGGCCGAATATTCTGCTTACTCTCCTGGCGAATGCGTTTCGCCTTCTACAGGCCAACCAACCGACAACGATGGACCAATTGCTCCTCC
>CAZDFM010000064.1:0-9101 GCA_964504465.1 uncultured Pseudobdellovibrionaceae bacterium
CTTCTTGAGACCAGTGTTGGAAGAGCGATTCTTTCTGACATCGTTCCTAAAGAAGTGCCTATGTCGGCTCATAACAAAGTTATGAACAAAAAAGCGATCGCAGAACTTATCGACACAAGCTTCCGTAAAGCTGGTGCAAAAGCGACTGTGATCCTTGCAGATAAAATTATGACTCTTGGGTTTAGATATTCTACTTACGCTGGTATTTCGATCTGCGTAGACGATCTTCTAATTCCAGAATCAAAAACTAAGATGATCAAAGATGCTGAAGACCAAGTAAAAGACATTCGTAACCAGTACGACGAAGGTTTGATTACAGACGGGGAACGCTACAACAAAGTGGTGGATATCTGGGCTCAGTGCGGTGATAAAGTCGCAAAAGAGATGATGTACCACATTGAAAAGCAAAACTTCGAAATCGATGGCAAAACCATCGAGAGCGCGTCTTTCAATCCGATCTTCATCATGGCCGATTCTGGAGCGCGGGGTTCTGCAGCTCAGATTCGTCAGCTAGCAGGTATGCGCGGTCTAATGGCAAAACCATCAGGCGCGATTATCGAAACTCCGATCACGGCAAACTTCCGTGAAGGTCTTTCGGTTCACCAATACTTTATTTCGACTCACGGAGCTCGAAAAGGTCTAGCAGATACCGCCCTTAAGACAGCAAACTCAGGATACCTCACTCGTCGTTTGGTCGACGTAGCTCAGGATATCGTGATCACTGAACTTGATTGCGGAGCAACTGATGGAATGGAAGTACGTCCTATTCTTGAAGGCGGCGAAGTCATTCAGCCAATCGGTGATCGTATTCTTGGTCGAACTGCATTAGCTGATATTGTTGATCCCTATACTGAGCAAATGCTTTTACAGGCGAATGACGAAATCACTGAAGAAGTGGTTAAAAAAGTCGACGACGTCGGTATCGAAGTTGTTAGCATCCGTTCAACACTAACTTGCAAAACCCGTCGTGGCGTTTGCGTGAAGTGTTATGGACGCGATCTTTCACGCGGTTCGACAGTTAACATGGGTGAAGCGGTCGGAATTATTGCAGCTCAATCAATCGGTGAGCCAGGAACTCAGTTAACAATGAGAACCTTCCACTTAGGTGGTACGGCATCACGCGCGGTTGAGCAGTCAATCCATACTGCTCGCCACGAAGGTAAGTTGAAGTTCCACGACGTAAATTTCGTTGAAAACAAAAACGGCAAACTTACAGTCATGAATCGTAACGGCGAAGTTTCTATCGTAGATTCTTCAGGCCGTGAACGTGACCGTTTCCGTCTTGTTTACGGTGCGATCTTGTCTTTCAAAGAAGGCCAAGAAGTTACTAAAGGCGTAACGATCGCCGAGTGGGATCCTTACTCTAACCCGATTATTTCTGACGTTTCAGGTGTGGCAAGCTTCCAAGATATCGAAGAAGGTTCGACAATGACTGAGCAAGTGGATCCAGTGACTGGATTCGCGACCAAAGTGATCATCGAAAGCCGTTCATCTGAAATCAAGCCAACTGTTTACATTAAAGATGCAAACGGTGAGATCCAAGATATGCCGGGCAGAAACATTCCTGCACGATATGTGGTTCCAGTAGGAGCTCAACTTCTTGTGTCTGATGGTCAAGAGATCCACGCGGGTGACGTAGTTGCGAAGATCCACAGAGAGACTTCAAAGACTCGTGACATCACGGGCGGTCTTCCTCGAGTGGCAGAATTGTTTGAAGCACGTAAACCTAAAGAAGCTTCGATCATTTCTGAAATCGACGGATTTGTTACTTTCGGTAAAGATTTAAAAGGTAAACAACGTGTGATCGTGACTCCAGAAGTCGGCGAGCAAAAAGAATACCTCATTCCAAAAGGTAAACACGTTGCGGTTCGCGAAGGTGAATTTGTAAAAGCTGGTGAAGCTCTTATGGATGGACCAAGCAACCCGCACGATATCCTTGCGGTGTTGGGTGATAAAGCGCTTGCGGCTTACTTGGTAAACGAAATTCAAGAAGTTTACCGTCTACAAGGTGTGGGAATTAACGATAAACATATCGAAGTAATTGTTCGTCAAATGCTTCGTAAGGTTCAAGTTTCCAACACTGGCGACACTCGCTTCTTAAGCGGCGAACAAGTAGAAAGATTTGAGTTTGAAGACGAAAACCAAAATGTAATGAAAGAAGGCGGACAGCCAGCGATTGGCGAACCTTTACTTCTTGGTATTACAAAGGTTTCTCTCAGCACAGAAAGCTGGATTTCAGCGGCCTCTTTCCAAGAGACCACCAAAGTCCTTACTGATGCAGCTGTTAACTCGAAGACCGATTACCTTCGCGGCTTAAAAGAAAACATTATTATGGGTCGCTTGATTCCTGCGGGAACTGGGCTTGGCTCGTATAAAAAATGGAGAGTCGTGGTTGAAGAGGATGAAGCGGAAGTCGGCGGAAGCCTTCCTGGTTTCGCACCTCAACCTGCGCACCATTAGTATTTATTAATAGAAGTTTTAAGGGTTTAGAGGGCAAGCGTGCCCTCTAGACATAAGAAAAAGAGAATCAGGAAGATTAAAGAAATAAACAAGAATCCAGCGCTGGTCCCTTATTTGCGGTTGACGAGACCAATTATTGGCGGGTAAGTTGCCGGGTTCATTGATAAAACAAGGTCAGAAAACGCAAAAAGGGCCTTCTTTTAGAAAAAGACAACGAAATTAAGAGGTTTCAATGCCCACAATTAACCAGCTGATCCGTAAATCACGTTCAGCTCCAAAGTCGAAGTCCAAGTCGCCAGCCCTTGCAAGCTGCCCTCAAAGACGTGGCGTCTGCACTCGAGTATTTACCACTACTCCTAAAAAGCCGAACTCGGCGTTAAGAAAAGTGGCTCGTGTTCGCTTATCGAATGGTTTCGAAGTTAACTCCTACATTCCAGGCATTGGACACAACCTTCAAGAGCACAGTGTTGTTCTTGTTCGTGGTGGCCGAGTTAAGGATCTTCCGGGTGTGAGATATCACATCGTTCGCGGAGTTCTTGATACTCAAGGTGTTGCAAACAGAAAAAGAAGCCGTTCTAAGTACGGCGCAAAACGACCTAAGAAGGCGTGAGGAATATAAATGTCTAGACGTAAAGGCAGCTACAAAAGAGAAGTTCTACCCGATCCTGTTTACAATGATTTAACGATTTCTAAATTCGTAAATAAGATGATGATTCAGGGTAAAAAAAGCATCGCTGAAAAGCATGTTTACGCAGCCCTTGATGAGCTTCGCACAAAAATCGCTGCAGAAGAGCCTCTCACTGTTTTCAAAAAAGCATTAGAAAACTGCAAACCCAACCTCGAAGTAAGATCACGTCGAGTGGGTGGAGCAACTTACCAAGTTCCCGTTGATGTTCGACCTAGCCGCCGTTTAGCACTTGCTATGCGCTGGATCGTTGAGTACTCACGCGCTCGTGGCGAAAAGTCTTATTCAGCACGTTTAGCTGGTGAATTAGCTGACGCTTACAACAACCGTGGTAACGCGATCAAAAAACGTGAAGACGTTCACAAAATGGCAGAAGCCAACAAAGCTTTCTCTCACTACAATTGGTAATCCACTTATAAGCTTCGAGCTGAGAGTGAAATTAAAAGAAGGTCCCCAAAAGGGACCTTTCTTTTTTTTGGCCGCACTTCCATGTCGATGGCGTGACATTTCTCCATACCCTGAGTTATCTTGTCGAGCAAAGAAGGCAAATAAATATGGCAACATCTGATCCGCAAAAAGTAGAAGACCTCAAATGGACCCGCAACATCGGGATCATGGCACATATTGATGCCGGCAAGACGACGACCACTGAAAGAATTCTCTACTACTCAGGTAAGAGCCATAAGATTGGCGAAGTTCATGAAGGCAACACCGTCATGGATTGGATGGAGCAGGAGCAAGAGCGTGGAATCACGATCACGTCTGCCGCCACCACGACATCATGGAAGAACCACCGAATTAATATCATCGATACTCCCGGCCACGTGGACTTTACGATCGAAGTCGAAAGATCTCTAAGGGTATTGGATGGCGCAGTAGCCGTGTTTGATGGGGTCAATGGTGTGGAGCCGCAGTCAGAAACTGTCTGGCGCCAAGCTGCCAAATACAACGTTCCTCGCATTTGCTTTATCAACAAAATGGACCGCGTAGGTGCCGATTTTGAAATGAGCGTAAACAGCATCGTTGAAAAATTAAAAGGCAATCCAGTTCCCATTCAAATTCCCATTGGATCAGAAGACAAATTTCTGGGCGTGGTCGATCTCATTTTAAACAAAGCTCTCATCTGGAAGGGTGAAGGCCTCGGCGAAAATTACCATCTTGAAGAAATTCCCGAAGATCTAAAAGACCAAGCTGATCTTTACCGAACAAATTTGCTCGAAAAAATTGTCGAGTTCGACGACGCGCTCATGGAGAAATATCTCGGCGGAGAAGAACTCACAGTTGACGAGATCAACGGCGCAATTAGAAAAGCGACCATCGAATTAAAAATTTCTCCCGTGATTTGTGGCTCAGCCTTTAAGAACAAAGGTGTTCAACCCCTTCTAGATTCGGTCGTGGCTTACTTGCCAAGCCCATTAGACGTGCCTCCCATGGTCGGAATGGATCCAGAAGACGAAACCAAAACGGTTCTCTGTAAAACTGACTTCGAAGAAGAAGCTGCCGCACTTGCATTTAAAATTGCAGCCGATCCTTTCGCTGGTTCCCTCACTTACATTCGCGTGTATTCCGGAGTTGTGAGAGTAGGGGAAGCTCTTCTCAACCCACGTATGGGCAAACGCGAGCGCATTCAGCGGCTAGTAAAGATGCACGCTAACTCTCGTGAAGAGATTCAAGAATTAAAAGCGGGCGATATCGGAGCTGTGATTGGGTTAAAGCTCACCGGTACCGGCGACACCCTTTGTTCGCAAAAACGCCACGTGGTGCTTGAGCGCATTCAATTTCCGCTTCCTGTTATCTCGGTTGCAATTGAAGCAAAATCAACTGCGGACCAAGACAAAATGGTGGCGGGCCTCGCGCGCCTGCAACAAGAAGATCCTTCATCCAACGTTCGTAACGATCCAGAGACGGGCCAAATGCTTCTTTCTGGAATGGGTGAGCTTCACCTGGAAATTTTGGTGGACCGCCTTCTTCGCGAGTATAAAGTGCAAGCGAACGTAGGTAAGCCGCAAGTTTCATATCGCGAAACTCTGCAGGCGCCCGCATCGGGAGAAGCCACATTTGAAAAAGACATCGGCGGCCAAGTTCAGTACGCAAGTCTCAAAGTAGAGCTCACTCCACGCAAACGCGGCGAAGGCTTGAAAGTGACGACCGATGTTAAAAATGTAAACTTTACGGCCGCCTTTCAAAAATCTGCGGAGAGTGGGGCACTAGAAGCGGTCGAAGTTGGGACGCTAGGTGGCTACCAGGTTGTAGACGTCCATATCAGCATTACAAATGTTGACGTCAGACCCGATCAATCCACCGAAATGGCGTTCCGAGTGGCATCAGCAAATGCCGTAAGAGACGCTCTCAGACACGGAAAGAGCCAGTTGCTCGAGCCCATTTTTAAGGTCGAAGCACTCACTCCCGAAGAATTTATGGGTAATGTTATCGGGGACTTAAACTCCCGCCGAGGAAAAGTTCTCAGCATGGCTCCACGCAATCATGTACAAGTTATCCAGGCCGAAGTTCCATTAAAAAACCTCTTTGGATATGCCACGGACCTCCGCTCCATCAGCCAGGGACGCGCAAGTTTTGCGATGGAATTTTTAGAGTACGCACCGGTTCCACCCAAGGTAGAACAAGAGATTCTCCAAGGTTTAGGGCGTTAATCCGCCCTTTTTCTACCCCCACCCGTAGAGTGTGTTGGTTCTGTGTAGAAGAAGTTTCGAAAGCCGCAACAATCTTTAGATTTTTCTTTGACAAAGTTTCGAAAAATCTAGCATACTCGCCGACTTGTGACGTCTGATTCTTCACCCTTAAAGTCGTAAGTCGCTAAAAGACCTCGGTTTTTGCGAAACTACGACTGGATTGGGTGCTTGGAACAGGGGTGTATTGTCTTTTAAGCAGACACCAGAATTGAAAAGCGAGAGAAAAATGCAAAGCCAAAAGATTCGTATCCGACTAAGAGCCTTCGACCACAAACTTCTCGATCAATCGACAAAAGAGATCGTAGAAACTGCTCGCCGTACAGGCGCACGCGTTGCTGGTCCAATCCCTCTTCCTACAAGAATTAATCGCTATACGGTTCTTCGTTCTCCTCACGTTGATAAAAAATCACGTGAACAGTTTGAAGTTCGCACTCACAAAAGATTGCTCGATATTCTTGAGCCCACTCAACAGACAATCGATCATCTAATGAAGTTAGATTTGTCTGCGGGTGTTGATGTTGAAATTAAATTATCAGTTGTTTAATGGAGCTTTAAAAGATGAGCGAACAAAACGAAACACCACAAGAAGCGCAAGCTGAGAATACGCAAACCACAGGTTCATCTAAGACGGTGAAGCTAAATGGTCTTTTCGCTTTCAAAGTGGGAATGACATCAATTTACGATGAAAACGGTGAAGCAATTCCCGTAACAGTTTTGAAATATGAGCCTTGGTTTGTATCTCAGGTTAAGACGAAAGAATCAGACGGCTACGAAGCTGTTCAGCTTGCATGCAGAGCTAAAAAAGCATCACGTGCAAATGCTTCTGAAGTAAAGCGTCTTAAAACAGCTGGCTTCGAAAATGGCGCTCAGTTCGTACGCGAACTTCGACAAGCTATTCCCGAAGGCATTATGGTCGGTCAACGTGTAGACATCGGCACTATCGCAAAAGGCGACGAAGTTCGTTTGAGCGGAGTTTCTAAAGGTCACGGTTTCTCAGGCGTTATGAAGCGTTGGGATTTCGCCGGCGGTCCTGCAACTCACGGATCAGGCTTTCACCGTAAACCAGGTTCAGTGGGTAACAGAACTTGGCCAGGACGAGTAATTCCTGGAAAGAGAATGGCCGGACGTTGGGGTAATGATCTTACCACAATCAAAGCAGCAAAAATTATCGATGTATTAGCTGACGACAACATTGTTTTAGTAAAAGGCCCAGTGCCTGGCGCGAGAAACTCTTTAGTTCAATTAATAAAGGCGTAATAGAATGGCAACTGTAGACGTATTAAACTGGGATAACAAAAAAGTCGGATCAGTAGATCTCGATCCCGCAATTTTCGAAGCTAAAGTTAGAAAAGACATTCTTCAACAAATCGTAAGATGGCAGTTGAATGGTCGTCGCCAAGGTACTCACCAAGCGAAAGTTAGAGCTGAAGTGAGCGGTGGCGGTAAGAAACCATTCAAGCAAAAAGGAACTGGTAACGCTCGTCAAGGAACGTCACGCTCTCCTCTAATGCCCGGTGGTGCGGTGGTTTTCGGACCTCGTCCTCGCAAATACGATTTTGATCTTCCAAAGAAGTTCAAACAAGCGGGTCTTCGTTCTGCTCTTTCTTATCTCTATGCTGAAGGTAAACTTTCAGTAGTTGCAGACATGACTTCTGAAGCCGGCAAAACAAAAGCTTTAGTTTCTCAATTGAAAACTATGGGTGTTGAAAAAGCCGTTTTAATCGATGGCGCTTCAGATGTTACTTTCGCAAGAGCGTCTCGTAACCTTCCTAAAGTTCGTTATTATTCTGTAGATGGTCTTAACGTTTATGACCTTCTTAAGTTCGACCGCGCGATTATTTCTAAAAGCTCTTTAGAGGCAATTGCAGCTCGCTGTGGAGTGAAAAAGTAATATGTACTACACAATTAAAAGACCCATCATCACCGAGAAAAACTCCCAATTAGCAGAGCAGGGAGTTTACGTTTTTGAAGTAGACAAAAAGGCTAACAAAACTGAAATCAGACAAGCTGTTGAAAAGTTCTTCAGAGTAAAAGTTCTCTCTGTAAACACCTCAGTTTGCCGTGGCCGCGCAACTCGCACTAAATTAGGCGTGAGCAAAGTCGCTTACTGGAAAAAAGCTCTTGTTAAGTTAGCACCTGGCGAGAAGATCACACTGTTTGAGGGAGCATAATCATGGGAGTGAAAATATACGGACCTCGTAGTCCTGGCCGCAGAAATGCTTCAGGTTACGATTTCGAAGAAATCACGAAGTCGAAGCCAGAAAAGTCGTTAACGACTTCTCTTTCGAATAAAGCGGGTCGCGGAAACCACGGTCAAATTACGATTCGTCACCAAGGTGGCGGACATAAGCGCCGTTACCGCATCATCGATTTTAAAAGAGATAAAGTAAACATCCCTGCAACTGTAGCGGCGATCGAGTACGATCCCAACCGCACTTGCCGTATTGCTTTGTTGAATTATCATGATGGAGCAAAAGCTTATATTGTGGCTCCAATTGGTCTCAAAGTAGGCGATAAAATTATTTCTTCTGACGATGCTGATATCAAGCCTGGAAACAATCTTCCTCTTAACAAGATTCCAACAGGTACGATCATTCACAATATCGAAATGCGTCCTGGTAAAGGTGGTCAAATTGCTCGCGGAGCGGGTGCTGAAGCCATTTTGGTTGCGAAGCTTGGTGAGTATTGCCAAGTACGTCTTCCTTCAGGCGAAGTTCGACAAATCCTTTCGGTTTGCAGAGCTTCAATCGGACAAGTCGGAAACACTGATAACGAAAATATTAAAATTGGTAAAGCTGGTCGTAACCGCTGGAAAGGCATTAAGCCTTCAGTTCGTGGTATGGCGATGAACCCAGTCGATCACCCATTGGGTGGTGGTGAAGGAGTAGGTAAAGGACATCATCCTGTTACTCCATGGGGACAACCGTGCCGTGGCTATAAGACCCGTCATAACAAGCGTACCAACAACATGATCATTAAGCGTCGTGGAAAGAAATAGGAGTAGATTGTGGGAAGGTCGGTAAAAAAAGGTCCATACGTAGATTATCAACTTGAGGCCAAAATCGAAAAGGCGAGATCTACAGGTGACAAAAAAGTGATTAAGACTTGGTCGAGAAGATCAACAATCACTCCAGACTCTGTTGGATTAACTTTCGCAGTTCATAACGGACGTAAGTTTGTTCCTGTTTTCGTTTCAGAAAACATGATCGGTCACAAGTTTGGTGAATTCGCTCCTACAAGAACTTTCCAAGGCCACGCAGAGAAAA
>CAZDFM010000065.1:0-9009 GCA_964504465.1 uncultured Pseudobdellovibrionaceae bacterium
GTCGTGAAGCTCGTGCTTACATCGAACTTAACCAACGTCAATTGGCTAACGACATCTCTAAAGGTGGCGGCGAAACAGTTTCTGGTTTAGCTCAGCTTTACAGCTGCGAAGACAAAGCTGCATTCAATGCAACTCTTCACAAAAACTACGGAATGATCTTCCCTAGCAAAAACACTTCTGCAGATCACGTTGAAGCGTCTATCCAATCTTTAATTAACTCTGGTCTTAACTGCCGCGGTTAATTGTTTCTCAAAATTTGAGAATCAAAAGAAGCCTGCATGAAAATGCAGGCTTTTTTCTTTGAATAATCCTAGAGCCCGAACTATGAATGAGCATGATTAAATTCTTCTTATTTTTTGCCGTGCTTATGGCGGCGTACAGTCCAGTTGCTTCTGCAAATGATCTTAGCGTCATCAACAGTCATAGCGATGATCCTATCGCGCAAACAGCGTGGCTCAAACTTCTTCATTACCGCGAAGCTGTACTCTCAAACTATTCGAGCGAAATTGATGGAGCCGATTTTTATCTGACCAAGAAGGGAATTCAAAATCCCGCAGAAGAATTCGAAGCCCATTTGCTTGCGTTTAGAAAATCCCAACAAAACTCAGCAACCTGGACGTCAACTAACGCAAACGAAAGACCGGGAGAGAAACTTTTAGAGTGCAGATTTCCTGCCCGCTTTACATATTTTAGAAAATACATCAAAGAAGCAAAAGATTGGAAGTCTCCGACTTGCGCACGATTTGAAAACTTTCGAGACCGCATTAATGCGCGAAGTGCGACCTTAGTTTTCTCGGCCTATTATTTAAATAATCCAGCGTCGGCGTTTGGCCATACTTTTTTGCGACTGAACAAAGATGAAGTAAATGGCGAACGCTACCCACTTTTAGATTACGGGTTAGGATATGCCGCTGATGCAGGCGATGTTGATCCTTTAAGTTTTGCTCTAGGAGGATTGTTTGGATGGTTTAAAGGGAGTTTTACGAGCATCCCGTATTACTTAAAAGTTCAAGAGTACAACGACTACGAATCGCGTGACCTTTGGGAGTATGAGCTAAAACTTACTGAAGCTGAAATTAAAATGCTGGTTGAACATCTTTGGGAACTCGCACACAGCACCATCCACTACAAGTATCTCTCAAAAAATTGTTCGTCATTAATGTTCACCTCTTTAGAGGCTGCGGCTCCACATTTGGAGCTTATGGATAAACTTCCTTATTGGGTGATTCCGACTGACACAATCCATGCACTCTATGAAATTCCGGGACTCGTGACTGGATATAAGTTTAGACCTTCTAAGCGCAGTCAGTTTTTAGCGCGTTATGATCAACTCTCTGAAGAAAACAAAAAGAAATTTTCTCAGATTACAAAGTCTGAGGAGCCCTTAAAAGAAGTTGAGACGCTTAAAGATTCTGAGCGAGGAGAGATGCTCGACACTTTAATCGATTATTACGATTTCAGATTTTATAAAAAGCTCGTGCATCAAGATCCAGAGATTGTCGCGTTAAAAGAAAAAACGCTCCAAATGCGAAGTCAACTTCCCGCGATGACTCAGGCACTAGTAGTGCCAGAGCCTAAATTTGAAAAACCCCATACAGGACATAAATCTGCGCGGTCGAATGCCGGAATGTTGTGGACCAAATCTGGCGAGAGGTCTTATCTCTTAGGTCAAAAGTTTGCTCTTCACGATTTACTCGACAAACAAGAAGGCTATCCAAGAGATTCTGCCATCGATTTTTTAGAATTTAATTTAAGAGTTTTGTCTCAGGCGGCAGAGGGCGATTCCGCGAAAAGTGCAGTTAGATTCGAAAACGCTTATGCCTTTGCAGTGAAGTCTCATGCGCCCTACGAAGCCCTTTTGCCCAATATCTCCTGGAAAGTCAGAATCGGAGGGGAGCGCACTTGGGACAATAGCTGTCACGATTGTTTTGCAGGAGTTTTTGGAGGAAGTGGGGGCCTAACTTGGGAAGCCATTTCAAATAGACTCTTCGCGACGGCACTGATCTCAAGCGATGTATCTGCGTCCGGTGAGTTTCTCCAGAGTCCTTTTAAAATTAGACTCGGACCCGAGTTAAATTTAAGAGCTCTACTCAGTCGGAATTTAATCGCCCAAATTAACGTTATGTATTTGCGTCTATTTTTGAGCCGACCTGACGATGCCTATAAAGCTACAGGTGAATTCAGGTGGAGTGCAGAGAGCGCTCCGTGGGCTCTAGGAGCCTCAGTGACGCATCTTCCTCAAGACGATGTCGAGACTAAGGCTCAACTATTCTATTATTGGTAGGTCTATCCAGATCGCATTAACTCGCATCCCAGGTGAATTTGGTCTTATTTCGGGAAATTGAACTTGCTGGTATTGACAAAATCGCTTATTGTAACTAAATTAGTTACATATGGCAGCTAACAGTAAATTTGCTATGGCAACTCATATCATGACGGCACTCGCACAGAAGCAAGATAAGCTGAACTCTACTTATCTAGCAGACTCGCTTAATACGAATCCTGTCGTGGTTCGTCGTATCTTAAGCGAACTACAGAAAGCGGGCCTACTTGAGACTGAAGCCGGGCGTTCGGGTGGAGCAAGAATCACAAGAAAGCCGAGCAGCATTTCACTTTTCGAAGTTTATGCGGCCGTCGATGACGGGGAACTCTTCGCTTACAACCCAAATGATCCTAATAAAAAATGTGCGCTGAGTTGTCAGATGAAATCTGTACTGACTCCTGTGTTTGAAGCCGCTAACCAAGCGCTTGCCGACAAATTAAAAAAGATAAAACTTTCTGAGCTTGTTGGGGAGTGCGACAGCGGATAATTCCTTTTTTTTGCCTTAAAATGTAACCAATTTGGTGACAGTAAATAAACAACTAACGGAGAACAAAGATGAAACTTTTCGAGCAGTATCAACTGGGCGAATTAAAACTACAAAATAAGTTCGTAATGGCACCGATGACTCGGTCACGAGCCATCGGAAACACCCCGAATGCTTTGATAGTCAAATACTACGAACAACGCGCGACTGCAGGCCTCATTATCACAGAGGGGACGAGCCCTTCGCCCAACGGTTTAGGCTATGCACGGATTCCGGGACTTTACACCATAGAGCAAGCAAAAGCCTGGAGAGAGGTCACAGATAAAGTTCATGCTAAAGGTAGCAAAATCTTTGTACAGCTCATGCACACGGGCCGAATTTCTCATTCGCTCAACATGCCTAAAGGTTCAAAGATTCTTGCGCCTTCCGCAATTGCAGCCAAAGGCGAAATGTGGACAGATTTAGAGGGCAATAAGGTTTTGCCAGTTCCCAAAGAAATGACCACACCAGAAATCGACCAAGTCGTTCAAGAGTTTGTGACTTCAGCAAAACTTGCAGTCAACGAGGCAGGCTTTGATGGCGTGGAGCTTCACGCAGCCAACGGATATTTAATTGAGCAATTTTTAAACCCCCAGAGTAATCAACGAGGAGATATTTATGGAACAAACAGAACAGAATTTGCTCTCAAAGTCGCAAAAAATGTGGCGAGCGCTATCGGCCCTGAAAAAACTGGGATCCGCATTTCGCCTTACGGCACTTTTAACGATATGGCGGCGTTCGAGGGAGTGGATGCGTTCTACGCAGAATTCGCGCGGCAACTATCAGAGCTGGGGTTAGTTTATATCCACGTCATTGACCACGGTAAAGGAAACGTCAAAGAATTGGTTCGAGAAAATTTTAAGGGCACCTACATTCTGTCGACAGGCTACAATGTGGCACGGGCGGAAAAAGATTTAAAAGAAAACCGGGGAGACCTCGTTGCCTTCGGTACACCTTTTATCGCAAATCCTGATTTTGTCGAAAAAGTAAGAAAAGGATTTCCACTTAAAGAGTTAGACGGGACCACGCTCTACACTCCGGGACCAGAAGGTTACACGGATTATTCTTCTGAAGCCGGATAGAAACTAAGAAAAATCAAAGCGATCTCGTAACGTTTGAGCCACGATCGGCTCAAACGGTTTCGAGATACGAATAGATTACTGACAGTTGTAGCTAGTTGGAAGGGCTGCACCTGAGAAGTAAAGATCTTTATCTAGATCAAGCTTTAGTTTTCCAGATTCGCAGCGTGATTTAAGAAGAGCTGCGATTTCTTTCGCGTTCTTCATAACAACGGCGTAGTCATCTGAAGTCATTAGAAGCTCACGAGTCATAAAGTCTTTGTTTGAATCTGTTGCTGCAGAAGCCGCAAATTCTTGAAAGCGTGTATATGTTTTTGGATCCATGTGACGGATTCCATCGAGAAGGCCGGCTTTTTTGGCTCGGTTTTCACGAGTAATACCGCAATCGTTATCTTTTAAAATCATCTCTTTAATGTTCAATACTTTAGCTTGGAATTCAGCCGGAACATCTTTGAGCTTACTTTCTGATTCGATTTTAAACTCGCCTTTTTTATTCGTGCCAGCGTAGTAGAAGCGATCTTCATAGTGAATATTACCGAAGCGATCTTCTTGGTTCAGTAAAGTGTCCATTAAGATCATGTTACCAGCGTCAGTCAATTGGATAAACTTCTGAAGATTTTCTTGAGTGAGCTGACGACCCATTTTTAAATCTGAAGAAATTAACTCTTTATAAATAGGATTCTTCTCTTTAAATGCAGCAGCGCGGTCAGTTCCTTTATTATAGAACTCTGAATAGAATTCTTCGCCTTTTGGATTTTTTGAAAGCGCACCGTAAGTTTGCTGGTAACCATCAACAAATAAACGATCTGCTCGGCGAGATTCTTTTCCAGCATTCAAAGCGCTCATAAGAGACTCGAAAGTTTGGTAGATAAGGTCTTCTTTGCCGTCGATGACTTCCATTGCGCGAGTTGCGAGTTTCTTATGTCGTTCTAAATCCATAGTGCGAACCACAGATACGGGAACGTTCAGGATGTTACCGAAGAGACGGGAGAAGTGATAATAAGATAAAATTGCAGGTGTGTAGCTGCAGCTTGTGCTCAGTTTATACTTAGCCAACTTATCGCTGTCTTCTGCTTCGCAATCAACAGCCGTAAGTTGCTCAACCGATAGGGTTTTCGAAGTGTGAAAGTTGATCCCAGGGTTTGAACTATTCGTTTTTCCGCAAGCTGCGACATTTACTCCGATATCATATGAACAAAGATCGGCTTCACGGTCTTCGTCTTTTCCAGCATATTTTCCATTTGGAAAGTGATTTGGAATCACGCAAAGCTCTGCAGCTGATTTATTAGGAACTGCGAAAGTCACAACTTGGGTGCCACCCAATTTTGTGGGGTTTAAAGTCGCAAAGCTGGGTACGGCAGCTGCGCTCATTAGGAATGATAAACTTAGTAGCGTTAGACGTTTCATGGTTATCCTCTCAGTTACGGACAGAATTTAGCGCGTTGAGAACTAGTAAAGTTCAAATCACTAAAGGTTTCGAAGTTTCGGATTCTCTTAAGAATGCTTTCGTATTTAGATTGAAACTTATCGTGGATATTTTGTTTCCAGTAATTTGCAGCTTCTTTATCTGAGTAACCACAAAACTGCTTAAGGGCCAAAGCTGCGATTTCGCCAGTAGCATGTGAACCGTTCCAGCAATGAACTAAAACTTTCTCGCCTCTGTTTGCCGCCCTCAAAATAGTTTCTAGAACTTCCTTAGTATCTCTTCCACGGAAGGCGCCGCCCTTATAACGAATTGAACCAGAACCGCAGTTATAAGTTCCTTCTGTCGAGAAATTTTCGCTTGGGTAAAGATAGAAGGCTGTCGTGATACCTTGCTCGCAGTACTCTTTCACTTTTTCGACAGGTAAAGACTTTCCGCCATACCCCTTCGGGACTCCTGAGCCGATTAAAAGGCCAGGTAGGATAGTTCGTGGGGCTTTATAATCAGCAGCATTAGCGTTAGAGCTAACTGCGCCAAGGGTAGCTACGGCGGCAAGCGCCCAAATAATAAATTTCTTCATCTTACGTACTCCATTGATTTTTAAGTCCACGTCGAACTTTGCAAAATAAAAACCAGTTGGATTTTGGGTGTAAGCCCCATCTATATTGCAGTTCGCGATGTTTGAGGCCGCGATTGGGCTAACAAACTGTTGAGGGAGGGTCAAAACACGCCCAAAAAATTGAGGCGAAGGGATATCGACTAAGCGAGTGAAAGCATAGGACTTTTCTTTAAGGCCGCGGCCTAGAGTTATCTAACTCGATTTTGGTTATAACAAAGCCGCTATCTATATATTCAAAGAAAACATTTAAGCCAGCGACCCAAACGGCAAACTGAGGGTTTGAGCGATCAAGATACGCAGGTGGGCGGGGATCTAAGCTCAGCATTTCAACGATCAGTGCACGAATACGATGCGGTTCAGAAATTAAGTTCTGCTCACTTAAGACGATGAGCTGAGCTTCTGCGGATTCTGAAAACTGGCATTTGCGATCAAAAGAATCAGCTTTATCAAGCCAGCCGTTAGAATACTCCTCGGGCCGATCAGCAAATCCGATATAGGGCTTTAAATCTAACACCGGAGTACCTTCGATTAAATCCACCTCGGCTAATTGTAGGTCATCGCCTTCACAAGAAAGAATACGAGCTAAAGTTAAGCCCAAGTTATTCGGGCGATGAGGACTTCTTGAACCCATGACTCCCACTTTAGCGCCTCGAAGGCGGGGAGGGTGAATTTTTGCACTGAGATTTTTAAAGTTGCTAAGGTGTAAGTAGCTCACAATCCACACATGACTGAAGCTTTCTAAGCCGCTGAGCAGCCCACGCCCTTTCCATTCGGGTGAAAGCTCAATTGAAGCGCGGCTACTCTTAGCTAAAGACCCCTGTCGAGGAGTTGCAAACTTCTGTTTGAAGTCAGCTTTGATCCAGCCTATCGCTTTGAGTTTAAATTCTGAATTTTCCACGCTTTTGGGTATGCCATGAGGGAGACGTGCTCACAACTTAAACCAGAGTTTTTGAAAAAACCATTGAGATAGTTGCACTCAGAGAGGTCTAGTCCTGTTCCATGCTGAGATTTAAGAGAAATTCCTTGGAGCGAAAGTCAAAAATTTCGAAAAAACTTTCGACAATATTTCTCAATCTCCCTCTGAAAATGTGAATTTTATGTTGGTGCATGATTTTTTGTCACCAGCGGTTTGAGTTCCTAAAAACCACCGCCGATAAGTCTTAAGTAAGGTCATCGGAGGTAAAAGGCATGGATTTATTTTTAAACACTCTAATTGAATACAAGATCGTAGACGTCTGTATCGGACTCGTGGGTCTGTATGGTTTCTTCATTATATATGACAGATATAAAGCATTATTTTTCGATTACTCTCTTCCTGTAGAGCCCTTCATGAAACAAGTCATGAAACTCATCCAAGAAGACCAAATCGAACAGGCTATTACATTCTGCGCGGCTAACGAAAAGAAGCCTCTCGCTTATGTAATTAAAAGAATCTTAGAACGTTCAGACCGAGATGACCGATCTATCGAGCACTCTCATGACATCGCTTCTTCAGAAGTTGCTCCCAAGATCGTAAAACGTCTTGAACAACTTGCGATGGTTTCTAACGTTGTAACTTTAATTGGTCTATTCGGTACAGTTGTTGGACTAATCGTAGCTTTTAAAGCGATTAGCTTCGCCGATCCTGCGCAAAAGCAAACGATTCTTGCTCAAGGTATTTCGATTGCGATGACAGCAACAGCATTAGGACTAGTAATGGCCATTCCTATTATGTTCATCTACTCGTTCTTACACGATAAACAAGGTCGCTTATTTTCAGAAATCGACCAAAACGCTAACCGAGTTATGGAACTTATCCGTGACCGTTCGTATGTGCCTTTTACAAACGATGCAGCGTTCCCGCGCAACCACAACAACGTGGAAGCGATGGTATCTCAAGGTAAAAAACTTCCAGTAGCAAAGAGCTCTTAGGATTAATGCTTAAGATTCAAAGGAGCTCGAAAGGGCTCTTTTGCAGTTTCAGATAAGATATTAAGGGGATTTTCAAATGGCAGCTCGACATCGAAGAAAAACTAAAGCGACCTTTGACCTAAATCTGGCACCGA
Organism: uncultured Pseudobdellovibrionaceae bacterium; assembly: GCA_964504465.1. Classification (GTDB taxonomy): domain Bacteria; phylum Bdellovibrionota; class Bdellovibrionia; order Bdellovibrionales; family UBA1609; genus CAZDFM01. The sequence goes on from CAZDFM010000065.1 coordinate 8,013, forward strand.
TTTTAGATATCATCGTCTCTATTATTCCTATGCTTTTATTGAGCGTTGCGTTTATTCAAATTAAGATGATCGACACGCCAATTCCTCAAGTTGTTGCAGAGAAGATTGCCGAGCAAAAGTCTAAAGATACAGTTCCAGTAACTATTGAACTCAAAGCTTCTAAAGAGGCCTTGGTTTTCGAAGTCATTGATAAAGGACAACCTCGCGAAATCAAGATCCCAAGCGTAAATGGGGCAGTTGATTTTGCAGGTCTTTATACTCAAGCAGTAAATTTAAAGCGTCAGTACTCAGATGTCTTCAAAGTAGACTTAGCCCCAGCGGGCACCGTTTCTTTCGATGATATTGTTAAGATTATGGATACTCTTCGTCGCGGAAACGCCGGAGAGAAAAAGTTTGCTTTTAAAGATACCAAAAGTGGCGAGATGGTCGAAACCGACCTCATGTTCACCGATGTAACCTTTAGTAACGTAGTTGGAAAATAAGGAGCCGTCGTCATGGCTGGTGGAATGAAAAATCATATGGACCGACGAATACCTTCGTCGTTTAAAATTCAGATCACGTCGATGGTTGATATGTTTGTGATCTTGTTGGTGTTCTTGCTTAAGAGCTACTCAACAAGCCCCGTTCAGATTAACCCCAGTAAAGATCTAGAGCTTCCGGCCTCATACAGTGAAATGGATCCTGTAGACGTCGTAAAAATCATTGTCTCTAAGTCTGGTATTTTTATTGATGATAAAAAAGTTGTAGAATTGAACGAGGGTGTTTTTGTTCCAAAAGAAATTGATCCAAATGATGATCAATTCATTACGGCGCTTTACAAAGCTTTAGACGAGCAGGCGCAAGTCACTCGAGATATTGCCTCAAAGAACGAGACTATAGAATTTGACGGTAAAATTCTTATGCAAGCAGATAAAGATTTAAACTACGCCATTCTTCAAAAGGTTTTCTACACTTCGATGCTGGCGGGCTACTCAGACATGAAGCTAGCGGTCGTCTC
>CAZDFM010000066.1:0-8971 GCA_964504465.1 uncultured Pseudobdellovibrionaceae bacterium
AGAGAGTTACCTCCCTTTGATTCTCTCAAAGTAGGTTTAAAAACCGGTGTTCAGTTCGCGTTCAATTCATATTCATCTTTAATAACGCGAATTGAGAATTGTTGTCTAGGCTAGGCGCCCAAAGAGAGGTCTTTTTGTCTTAATCTTCTAAAACTGCCAGTCGGCAAGCAGTCTTAAAGCCCATCGGTCTTCGTAAGTGAGATCCGATTTCACTAATTCGTCCTCGTAAATCAAGTTGAGGTTGCTTAAGAGATGAGCTTCCACGCGATAAAGATCTTCTTTCACGACATTGTCTGCGGTCTGACCATTTGCGAGTTCGATATCACGTAAAGTCTCTGAAGTCCTTAAACCTGCTCGAAGACGGTACACTTGGGCGTAGACATAAGCCATCCATGCTTCTGTGTTCGTGGTGCCGCCGCTTTGATGATTTTCTTCAATTATAAAGCCTTCTGCAACTACTCCTACTTGAAAGCGATTCCAGCGCGCGACAGGTGTGAGTTCACTCATGATTCCAATTCCGTGTGCTTTTACGGGATCAAAAAAAGCTAGATGATGTTGAAAGTAACTGTAGTACGCATCAAACCAATCGGTCTGACTTCGAAGAGAGGCTTCACAAGGCCGATCAAGTGCTTCTCCATCGCGACCATCTTCAGCGCGAAAAACTTTTCCAGCAAAACAACTTCCAGTGGCATAGACCCAAGGTTTTTCAAACGGATGGAGTTCGACACTCGCCCCGGTGTCTAAGGGCTTCGCACCCTTAAATAAAATGCCGTAGTAGGAAGGTTTTGAAATAAACCAGTGATCATCTTGAGAAAGCCAACCCACGGGGTAATAAAATTGCCCCACTTTAAAGCGAGAGTAACGGTGTTCTGGCAAAATATTTAAGTAAGCTTCTTTAAGCAAAAATTCGGACTCGCCATTAAATTGCTCAACGGCACCCTCAATGAAATATCCCAGTTCTTTTTGAATTAGACCTTTAAAGCTCAGTGCAAATTCTTGAATATCGGTTGAACGCTTATTTTCGGGTCGATTCTGCCGATTTTCAGTGTTGCGAATTTCAAGATGGGCTTCGATTTCTACTTTTCGACTTAAAGCTGATTCTTCGGGCTTGGCCAGTTCGGTAGTGCTTGTACTTTCTGTTGAACTGGGTTGTTTAACCGAAGCGGTGTCGCGCGTTTGTTGAGCTTCTACAGGCAACATAAAAGCTGTTGTGAAGGCCAAAGTAGCAGTGAAGATACCTAAGGCCTTAGCGAACATAAGGCGCCTCTCTACGGGCTACGCTGATTTGCGCTTTAGTAAGTTCAAGCCCCCAAAAAATTCCTCGGCCGCGAGATAAAAATACCGCAGCCTCATCTTGAGAGTCGTAACTGGCATTGGCTTCGGTTACTTTATCAAGCTGGCTCCAAGTTAAACCATCAATGGTGATTCGGTCTTTCCAAATTAAAAAGCGAACGCCTTGAGCGACCCCGTTGTGTACTTCAAAGCGTAGACGTTGAACCGAACTCGGTGCTTCTGAAGTAAAGCGCGCTACTTCGCTAGTTAAGCGTCCAGGTGAAGAAGCACGAATAATAAATTCTTCGCCTTCGCGCTTTAAAGAAATTTCGAAGCCATCAAAATCTTTAAAAGAAGAAAGGTGTGAGTAAACTTTAATCTCAGAGCCTTCTTCTAAAAGACGAAACTCCAAAAGATAATGTTCGCTGGATTCAAGAGATAAAAGTGGCGTCGAAAATAAGATTCGACCCGAACCTGAGGGGCCGGTTTCAAGATTGCTTAAGCGCTCTCTATCGGGTGAAACAAATGAGTCAATTGGACGAGTGCTGGTATCGTCGCTTCTTGAGCCACAGGCAGAAGTTATCAGAAGCGAAAGACAAAGGGCCAGTCGAATCATTTCACAATACCCTGCTTTTGCGCGTAGATGTCGACAGGTCGCAAACCAAACTTGTTCTGCTGTTCCGGCTTTCCGCTTTCGCTAAAAAGTTTTTGATAAAACCACGGATCGGCTAGAGCTGCCGCATAGTGCATCGGTGTGTTGCCTTCGCTGTCTGGTGCATTCACGTAGTTTTCTTGATTCTTTCCCCACTCCCAACTTCTAAAGTCGGTCGCACCGTGAATAAAAATATTTAAAATCTGGCGAAGGTTTTCTTTCAATACAGGTTCGCGTTTATCAAGCACTTTCATAAATGCATGAAAAGCCCGATCGCCCTTGTTGTCCGTGAGATCAAAGTCAGTCAACTTGCAAGAGTCAAAAATCTCAACCGCTTCACGGTCAGCTTTGATGGCTGCTAAGTGCAGGGGAGTGCGGCCTTCGTGATCTTGATAATTAAACGGAGCCTCTAAACCAATGGCCGCTTCAAGGTTCCAGGGAGTGTAGTACTGAACACTTCGTCCAATAAAGTTACCCACGTGTCCAGGAGCATTGACCCACCAGTCTGGAGATTCGGCCCAACCATCATTGCAGAACTTTTCAACCGCGAGCCTCAACACGTCAGTGCGGCCCGAGCTTGCGGCCGTATGTACGAAGTTTTGACCTTGATGATCAGTTTTAAGATAAAAGAAAAAATAAGGAAGTTTTGTAGCGGGCTGGTAGCCGCGGTGATGCTCAATATCTAAAGCTTCAACAACCTGACGATTGGCTGCCACATGTAGGGCGTACTGCCCGTTCTCATCGGCAAAATCTAAAGCTCCAATTCCGTAGATGATGTTTATCGGATTCCAGTGCTCCGTAAAGTAGCGGTTTCCTAAAGCGGTAATGACTTCTGGCATGCCTTCGCGGGAGGCGAGAAAGAACAAGCTCTCTTGACGGGCATTGGGAGTGTTGTAGTGGCTCTGTGGAGTAACCTCGACTAAGTAAAGCGCAATTTCGCGAAGTCGGAGTTTAATCGCAACACCTAATGGAAGGTCGCGATCGATAATGTTCTGACTTTGCGTAAGATGGGCCTTTTCGACCACGATTTTTTTAATTGCAGCCAAATCCTCTTCGTACACAGCCTGAAAAAGAGCATTGGGTGCAAGGTCTTCGCGTTCTTCAAGGGTCATGCGCTCAAGGCGGTTAGATTTACCCGCGTTTTGTAGTGGGATGTTTTCGTCGGTATTTTTGCTGCAGCCTCCAAGGCCGCTAGTCAGTACAAGGCAACTTACTACAACAAGTTTCTTCGAGAGAGCTCGCATGATTTAAACCTTCCAGTCTTTGTATGTCGGCGCTTTGTATCTTATCTGCGAGGCCTTTCCTACTGAATTGCCTTGTTGAAAATCACCTGATCAGCTCCTGAAATTAAGTAAGAAAAGATTTCGCAAAGGCGAACATGCATCTTCAACTCACTTTCACCTTCGTGAGATTAGAGAAAGAACTTCTCCTAAATCAAGAGTTACCCTATATGTGCTCTATGCATTTCAATAAGGTTCGCTTTTTATTCCTCAACGTCGTGTGTTTGTTTGTAGTTCTGTGTACGGGACTACTAAGCGTTCAGGCGTTTGCGCACAATGAAATCTCAGATAATTTTAATCTTGAGGCGACAGCTGAGCTCTTTCAATTAGGAGCTGAACTCGATCCCATGATCATGATGGATGAGGCCCCAGCGGATCTCTCGATCCCGATAGTGAAGGTTCGTGGTCGTTACGTTGTCATGAATACGCATTTTATGGAGCTTGTTCGACGCTGGATTCGCATTTACATCGCGGAAATCGAACGCGACTGCCAGGGTTGTGTCACTTTGAGTGAAGATGAGCTTATGGGTCGTGCTCGCGATCTAGTTCGCTCTGGTTTTGTAATGAACAAAATTTTAAATCCTATTGGTAACTCGATCGAACACGTCGTGGAAGAGACCGCCGACATTGGTGCCGCTCTTGGACAGGCGGCCTTTGTAGCAAAGCTCACGGTTGAAGCTGCTGAGACAGTCGGTTCGAAGTCGATCGGGGCGGGTGGGTTTCACCTTTTCTGTAATGTCTTTGATGTGATCATCACGTTTTGGACCCGAAACTTGCAAATTGGTATGCGCACTTTTACCTGGGCTAAAAAAGACGGCGCGGGACACTGGTGGTCCATGCCGTTACGCTACTGGGCCGTAAGTCACGGAGTGAAACGAGCCCAAAAACGCGTAGGATTTGTAACCGGGCCCATTGAAATTGATGAAGAACTGTTAGCAAAGGTCGATCAAGAAGGCGGCATGAAAAAGGGCTGGTGGGGAAAGATGTCAGATGGCACTCGAGCCCGCTTTGTAAAGCACATGATCGATAAGCTCGGTCCAATCAATGAAGAGATTAAACAACTCGACGCCGAGCTTTTGTTAGATCCCGAAAACAAGGACCTGATCAAGCGCCGCAAAAAGCTTGAGAAAAAATCAGTTAAGCTGACCCAAGTTACACGAAAAGATATGCAATCTGGAGTCATGGCAACTCGTCGTTGGATGTTTTTGCGAACTCGTAAAGGCCATGGCCGCTATATGTCGGGTGATTCTGCTCTTGAGGGTGCGCTTCAGAAGGATCATTTGTACATTTTAAATGTCCAAGAAAACGTTTTGCATCGTGGACTGATTCCGCAGGAACAAGACCAGCCAGTGGCAAAGTCATATCTAGCAAATCCAGCTCTCATGAAAAACTATGACGATGAAGTCCTTTTGGGAATGGTTAAAGAAAGGGTTGAGGCAGATGCGGTTCAGTATCCTGCACTCGATCGCCAGGCCAAAGAAGAAATGCTTCGTGGATTATTGTCAGATGTGGCTTTTGTTTTTGATGGGAGCCAGCCCGCTTCTCAGCGCTATTTGCAAACACTCGTGATTGAGAGCACTTTGGTGAGTTTCTTTTATCAACTCTTAAAATGGCAGGCCGAAGGAGTGGCAACGGGCCGATCGAATAAATTTGCAAAGTGGTGGACCATTGGGGGCTTTCGATTAAAACTCGGCAAATACGTCAATTACTCTTATGAATACGGAGATTTTCTAAGACTTGCGGCAGCTAGTGGTTCGGATGAATTTCGTGCCCGCAATAAATACGAAGCCATGGAGGTTTTGCTTCGAATTTTTGGTCACTTAGAAGCTTTGGGAAATATCATGCAAACCGGGCAGCCGATGACGGAACTTATGGATCCGCTTCGAAAAGTGAATCGTCTTCTTACCTCCTATAAACCTTGGAACGACAATCCAGCCAAATTTAGTTTTATTCCGTTTCGTAAACCGCTCCCTCGCTGCGAAGAGATGTGGGAGAAGGCTCATGAATAAAATCATACAAGCCTCAATGGTCGCAGTCCTGTTGGGTTCCAATCAGGCTTTAGCTGAAGGCAATTCAGTTATGGATTTTTGCCGCTCACTTTTAAATCGCACAGCGGCCTCAGCTCCGATCGAACGTATTGGCCCCCCAACATGGACCGAACTATTTAAAGCAGAATGGGAACGGCAGAAACCAGAGTTTAGTAAAAAGCAGATTGCCTTGTGGTCTGAGGCGCTTGAACACTTGACTGAAGATCTTGAGGCTGTTGGTCAAAATGAAGCGAGACGCTCAAAGAGTCGAGCGCTCAAAGAACAACTCGAGCTAGCCTTAAAAAAGCTTCCCGAGATTTATACAAGTTATCAAGGCATCAAAGAAGAGGATCGGCGTGCGAAGTATTTTAAAGCTTCTTATGAGGCCGTCTGGGCGGCAGTGACTGTGCATTCGCACGAAATCATGGATGGTAAATCCGACTTAGACTACGCCCGCTACTTTAAAATTATTCGAACTATCAACGAGTTTGATTCTGCAAATCCAAAGTTCTCGTTTTATAAAATCCGGCGTGCAATTGAGGGCCGTTTTAATATGAACGATTTCGCAAATTGTAAGTAATCGGTTTTTAGAGTTTAGATTGCGCCATCGTCTTTGAGTGCATCTTGGAGAGCTTGAAAGTACTTAAGCGGATGCATTCCCATTCGGTCGATTAAAATGCTCTTAAGTGAATCTTTAATCGATATTTCTTTAATACTAACGTATCGATCAAAGGCGTTACATGTCGATGCTAAGGCCACAAGCGGGTCGACTTGATCTTCTCTAAGTCCACTCGGGAATCCTGTTCCATCAATCAGCTCTTCAGCTTGTCTGACCACGTCGAGCGTGAGCTTGTCGTAAAAACCCGCGTCTTTAATTCTTAAATACCCAAGGTGAGGTTGCTGTTTATAAAGTTCTTTTTCAGTGCTGGTCATGGTAGCAAAATCTTTAGCTAAACTTAGACCGTTATACGCAAATTCGATGTCATGAAGCAGGCAACCAATTACGAGTGCATTTAGAATTTTGGGGTCAGTAAGCTTAAAGCGTTTGCAAATAGAAATTGCCAGGGTCGCGACGTTGACTCCATGATGTGCAGGGTTCTTATCTGTATTCGGGATTCTTAAAATTTCTCGGAGAGCTGCATTTTCATTTAAAATAAACTCCACGTATTTACGAGTACTCTCAACTGTTACATCAAAAATCTGTCGGTCGTCTGGAGACTCCATCAGGTTTTCGACGACGGCCTGTTGTGCGCCTTGAATCACGAGTGCTCGCTCTGACATTGGAGCACCTTGAGTGTTGTTGTAAGCGGCGTCGATGTTTCGCCTTAGATAATTTTTGTATTCTTCTTCTTGAGTCTTTAAAATGTAGAGCTTTTTTAAGCCCTTTTTCTGAATACGTTCTAGGCGTTCGCCTTCGAAGTTGTCGCCTTTGCGGTAATAAAGAATAAATTTTTCCGCGACAAGGACATAGAGATCAAAAGTGATCTCCATTTTACCTCTTAAGGTGCTTGCTCGAATGGGGGTGTAATCAGTTGCCTTCATAAGTTCGTTTCTTAATTATGTGCTAAGAGGACAGGGATTACAAACGGTGCTACCGACCTTGGTCCTCGTGCCGTAAATTGAAACTCTCAAGTACATAATCCGCAAGGGGCTTGAGCTTTTCTGAGCTTATGGCGACTGCCTGGATCTCATTTTGTAACTCTTTAGCCTGTATATTTGCGGCAAGCACTAAAGCGTTTCGTTTTAAACCAAAAGCGCGCCGCCTAAGAAGGGGAGAAAATTTAAAGTCGCGCTCTAGTTGTTTGTTGCTAGAAGCTAATATGTAATGAAGCTCTTTAAGTATTTCGTCGCGCGTAGGCTCTTTGTCTGTGAGCTCAGCGCCGAAGACCTTTTTGTTCCATGGGCAAACCTCTTGACAAATGTCGCAACCAAAAAACCAGTCCTTCATTTTTGGAATCATCGAAACTTCAGGAAGACCTTTAAGTTCGTTGTTTAAATACGAGATACACTTATTAGCCTCTAAAGTCCGATCAGGTCGGATCGCTTGAGTTGGACATTGATCAATACAGCGACTGCAAGTGCCGCAAAAATCAGGTAAGGGGCTTTCAGTTGAAGTAAGAGTCATCGAGGTGAGGATCTCTCCAATTAGAAAAAAACTTCCTTTTTTCGGGTGAATCAAGCAGCTGTTCTTTCCAAACCAACCGAGCTGTGCCTGATACCCTAGATCACGTTCCATAATGGGTGATGAATCCGTATGCACACCAAAATATTCCCCATCAAATTCAAGCTTTAGTTTTTCGACAAGCGAAGTAAGCGCTCGCTTAAGAAAGAAATGATAATCTTCTCCGCGGGCGTAACGTGCAATCTTAAGGTGCTTGAGAGGACTCTCGGCAGGTTTTGGGTGAGGAACGTAGTTGAGCGCAATAACAATTGCGGAATGTGCCTGCGGGAGCCAATTGCGGGGATCGGTTTTTTGCGGAAGATGAGTTTTAAGGTAAGCCATTTCGCCGTGGCGGCCCTCGTCTAACCAGTTTTCGTAAAGACTGAGCGACAGGGGTCTAGCAAAGGGGCTAAACCCGAAGTGGTCAAAGCCCTCGGCCTTGATAATGTCTTCAAGCTTTGTGATTATAGAGTGGTCCACCTTGATGGGTGTATGTCATGTCGCTTCAGGGGTCAAAATGAAGATTTTTAATTCGCACCCACAATATGAAATCGCGCGCGGGATCTGCCAGAAGCTCCAGGAAAGTGGTCACGAGGCCGTATTTGCCGGAGGATCAGTTCGTGATGCCTTGATGGGGATCGTGCCCAAAGATTTTGACATTGCCACTTCTGCGAAGCCTGAGCAGATCGAAACCTTATTTTCAAGAACCATCGGAGTCGGCAAAGCTTTCGGAGTCATGCTCGTGGTCGAGGGGGATCAAAGCTTTGAAGTCGCAACCTTTCGTAAGGACGGTAAATACGCAGACGGTCGAAGGCCTGAAAGTGTGGAGTTCTCGAATCTAAAAGAAGATGCTCAAAGGCGCGACTTTACCATCAACGCCATGTTTTATGATCCGCTTAAAGACAAGGTTATCGATTTTGTAAACGGGCAAGCCGACCTTGAGAAACGGATCCTTAAAACAGTCGGTCGAGCGTCAGAGAGATTTGCAGAAGATCATCTCAGGATCTTAAGAGCGATTCGTTTTTCTGCTCAACTCAATGTCGAGATTGAGTCTGAAACTTGGAGCGCTGTGTGCGAAGGTGCTGAAACCGTAAAAGACGTCTCAAAAGAACGTATCACCGAAGAGCTCAGCCGCATTTGGATTACAGAGCAACGCAGCCAGGGCTTTAAAAAACTTGTCGACTCTGGACTCCTTCGAGTGGTTTTACCCGAGCTCAATGAAGCTTGGTTTAAACTCACATCAGCCGAGCAAGATCAGACGTTTAAACTTTTAGACCAGGCCGGCTCTGAAAAACTTCGAGACGTCTTATGGACTTTATTTTTTTGGAGCTTTGGTGCCCAGGCAACCTTGCTTTTTAAGCAGAGCAACTTGCGACTCGTTTTCTCGCGCCATTCGCAACGGGGCATCGAATTTCTTTTAAAAAATATCGACTCACTTTTTGATACAAGAGTTCGTCTTGCAGACAAACTTGAAGCCTTAGGTGGAGAGTTCGGGCTTGAGCTTTTAAAGTTAGCCGAAGTTTTAACTCGAGTGGGTTTAAAAGATCTAACCGAACTTGAAAAGCTGATGTCTCGTTTG
>CAZDFM010000067.1:0-8951 GCA_964504465.1 uncultured Pseudobdellovibrionaceae bacterium
GTCTTGGTTTGAGGGGTATTTCCCCATTGGCTGGAGTCTGCGACCCCAAGGATGCGGTACCAACTCGCAGCAAGCCTGGAGGGCGTCTCCTGCCAAAGGGGAAATACCCCTCAAACCAAGAGCCGCCGGACACGTGGGTCCCTTTTTTAAACGAAATCTACGTACGAGCTATTCGTCGTCGTCTTTGAGGCCCGTGATGTCTTCGCCATTCAACATCGCTTTTAGAACTTGCGATGGTCTGAACGTGAGCACCCTTCTTGCTGAGATTTTGATTTGATCGCCGGTTTGAGGATTGCGACCGATGCGTTCGTTTTTTCCACGAACTACGAAGTTTCCGAATCCTGAGATTTTAACTTTGTCGCCTTTGCAGAGAACATCTTTGAGTTGACCGAAGACCATCTCTACAAGTTCAGACGCCTCTTTTTTTGAGAAGCCGATCTTTTGGTAGACCTTTTCCACGATATCCGCTTTGGTCATTGTTGACCGACCCAAATCATCAACAGGCATTGAGCTTCCTCCACCTTTATAACTTTTCTTAAGGCTAACAAGCCCTTGAAAACTTTCAATAATTTAGTTTCAAGAAATCAAAAATAGGACCCAAAAAAACCACCTCATAACATTTTGAGGCCCATGGCGTTATAAAATAGCGTCCTTAAAATGCGGGATTTAGCCCCCTCGCAATATAAGGGGGTTTAAGGTCCTTTTACCGAACTTCTACTGGATGCTTTTTGGTCACCGCTTGGATGATCTTTTCTTGGATCGACTTCATTTCGTCGTCTGAAAAACTGCCGTCCGTCTTTTGGAGCCAAAATTTATAAGTAACCGAACGCTGGTTTTCTTTAAGAGGGGTTCCTTTGTAAACGTCCACAATCTGAACGTTCTGCACAAAGGGGGCTCCTGCCTTTTGCATATCCGAGATCACATTGGCTGCCTGAAAATCTTCGGGCAAAATAAACGCAAGATCGCGCTCCACTCTTGGGTGCTTGGCGATCGACTTTACTTTTGGAAGGCGTGGCTGCCCCCGCCCTAAAGCTGCAATATCAAATTCTGCCAGCGCAAGTTCAGTACGAAGTTTATTATCTTCTGATATCAAGGGATGAAGCGTTCCAATCACTCCAATCATTCGACCTTCGCAAAACAAACCGGCCCACTGACCTGGATGCATAAAGTCTGGCGCTTCTTCTGCTTTTAGACTTCGCCACTGATAACCTTGAATCAGAAGCGCTTCTAAAAAGTTTTCGATATGTTTTTTCAGCCGTAGAACTGCGGGCACGTCTTGTTTTTGCCACAAACTTTGCGCCTTACCCCAGAGCACAGCGCCAAGGCGAGTGGATTGCACAAACTGCTCACCTGTCTCGCCAGACTTCTTCGCATACACTCCGCCGGTCTCAAATAACTGGCCTCGTTCCGTTCCGTAGCGGAAGTTATTAAGTGCATTGTTAAAAAGTCCTGGAAGCAAAGAGACTCGCATCGAATTGAGTTCTTCAGACAACGGATTTTTAATCATCACAGGCTCGTTAGTCGTTTCAAGCCCTAATGGTTTTAGCTTTGAAACGTCACCTAAAAACGAGAGCTGAGTTTTGCGATTTAAAAAGTTGTAATTGATCGCCTGATGAAAACCCTCTGCCGCCATTAGATTTTGAACTTTTGATTCAAATATATATCCTGGATCAAGCTTTGCGGGCTCCCCTTCGAGGGCCGGAAACTTTTCTGGGATTTTATCGTAGCCTTCAAGACGCCCATACTCTTCAACTAAGTCAGCCGCCGTATACAAATCCCAACGGTATGCTGGAGGTGCAACTTCAATCAAATCAGTCTGGAGTGAAGTTACTTGGCAACCGAGCCGAACAAGCCAGTTAACCAGTTTTTCTTTTTCTGCGGTGTAACCTAAACGCTCACTTACGTAAGAGACGTGAAGTGATATCAAATCGCGTTTCATGGGCTTTGGATAGATGTCGATAAAGTCTTGTGCGATTACTCCGCCCGCTTCTTTTTGCATAAGATCTGCGGCACGATTGAGAGCAAGTAAAACACCTTCGGGATCAGTCCCTCTAGAAAAACGTTGGCCCGAATCCGTATCGACCCCATGTTGGCGCGCACTTCTTCGGACCACGTCGCTTGCAAAAAACGCGGATTCAATCAGAATGTCTCGAGTCGAATCGGATACGCCCGAATTTTGCCCACCGACAACTCCGGCTAAGGCCACGGGCCTTGCTTCGTCTCGAATTGTTAGCTCTTCACCAGTCAAAGTGAGTTCGGTTCCATCGAGCGTTTTAAATTTTTCGCCCTTGGTGGCTTTTCGAACTATGATTTTTTGTCCTTGAAGTTGAGAGGCATCAAAGGCGTGCAAAGGTTGCCCGAGCTCCATCATTACAAAGTTCGTGATGTCGACAATGTTATTGATCGAGTTCATGCCGATAGATTCAAGTTTTCGAACCAACCACTTAGGAGATGGTCCAACTTTGACTCCCCTTACAGCTCGCGCAGCGTAACGCGGGCAAGAGACCGAATCTTCAATTGAAACTTTAATTAACTTTTCAGTACTTTCACCGGTTGCTTCAAAGCTCGCCACAGGAACTTCAAAGGGTCGTCCTAATAAGGTGGCGACTTCACGAGCAAGACCCAGATGCGACATACAGTCGGCGCGGTTAGGTGTGACTCCAATTTCAAAAAGGATGTCATCAAAGCCCATGTAGCTCGAAAAGCTTTTTCCAACAGGCGCATCTTTGGGCAGAATCATAATACCGTTCGATTCTTTGGCGATTCCAAGCTCAACTTCAGACGCGAGCATTCCTTGGCTTTCAACGCCGCGAATTTTTGAAAGCTTAATCTCAAAGTTTCCTGGAAGCACAGCGCCCGGCAAAGTCACCACCACTTTGTCGCCTTGCTGATGATTGCGAGCTCCGCACACAATTTGGCGAGGCTTACCGTCACCGACATCAAGCTGACAGAGTGTGAGTTTATCGGCGTCAGGATGTTGGCCTTTTTCAAGAATGTGTCCGACGACTACATGCTGAAACTGTTTACCTTCATCAGTGATGCTTTCTACTTCGAGGCCTGCATCGACGAGCATTTTCGCCAATACTTCAGGCTTTGAGAAATAGTCACTGACGTTTACATAATCATTGAGCCACTTGAGTGAGATTTTCATGCTTGAAACTGCCTTAAGAAGCGAAGATCGTTTTCTGAGAACAACTTAATATCTTCAATACCGTACAAAATAATCGCCATTCGTTCTAAACCAAAACCAAAAGCAAAGCCCTGCCACTCGTTGGGATCAAGCTTGGCGTATTCAAGAACTTTTGGATTTACCAACCCACAGCCGCCAATTTCAATCCAACCGGATTGTTTACACATGCGGCAACCCTTCGCTTTACAAATGGGACATGAGCAATTGAACTCGGCCGAAGGCTCTGTGAATGGAAAAAAGCTCGGACGAAAACGGATCTTCATCGAAGATCCAAAGAGTTCTTTTATAAAATAAGAAATTGTCCCCTTAAGGTCAGCCATTGAAACCTTACGGTCTACCAATAAACCCTCAATCTGATGAAAGTTTGGCGAGTGAGAGATGTCGCTATCTGCACGACAAACTGGCCCCGGAGCCACAACTCTTAACGGCGGCTTCTCAGCTTCCATAGTTCGAATTTGAATTGGGGACGTATGGGTTCTTAGGACCGTGTCGTCAGTCACATAAAAAGTATCTTGAAGCGCTCGAGCCGGGTGATCTTTGGGAATATTCAGCGCTTCAAAGTTGTACCAATCGGATTCGATCAAGGGACCGGTTCGCACGCTGTAGCCAATGCGCGAAAGAATCTGCACCGAGCGATTCATCACCAAGGTCACCGGATGAAGAGTTCCTAAGTTGTCATCAGGACCGGGGAAGCTCATGTCGAGTTTCTCTTTTGAGAGTCTCTCATTGAGCTCTTTAGCTTTGAAACTGCCCGCGGCTTGCTCAAAGGCTTCTTCAAGCTTTTGTTTATAGACGTTTACTAACTGCCCAAACTGCGGCCGTTCTTCTTTAGGGAGTGATCCCATTTCTTTCATTAGATTCGAAAACAGACCCTGTTTTCCTAAGTAATGAACTTTAACGTCATAAAGAGTTTTAGAATCAGTGGCTTTGGTGATGGCCCCTGTAGCTTCTTCAAATAGGCTTTTAACTTTGTTCTCCAACATGCCGCCATTATTCATTAATTAAGGCGAGAATTCAGCCAAAAACTCGGAGCTAAAAAATATTAGATTACATCCTGACACCGAGCACAACTCTTGATACACCCTGGAGCCTATGAATAAAAAGCCGCAGTTCTCAAAACCCCATAGACCACGCCCCCACCCGGCTCAGGGAAGTGCTTCAAGACACCGTCGGCCCGACCAAATCTTTTCGTTTCAAGAGGCCGATGCTCGAATCTACGATGCTTTTCGGCACCATGGCTTTGGCGATTACCCCCACGAAAAACGCCAACAATTGACCAAATTTTACGAAGTTCTCATGAACCACCAGTTGAGCGACAACGTCACCCGGCTGGTTAAAATTCGCGATGTCGCGATTAAACACTTTATCGACTCGCTCATCATCACTCGCTACACCGAACTAAAGTTCCCATTGATTGATATCGGAACTGGCCCGGGCTTTCCGGGAGTACCTTTAAAAATCGAATTCCCCGACCAAAAGATTATTTTGGCCGAAGGTGTCCGCAAACGAGTCGATTTTTTAAAGGCGGTTCGTGAAGAACTTAAACTTAAAAACCTCGACATCATGGGTCGCTATATCACGAAAGAATTTGTTTACCCGGTTAAAGGCGCCATCACCCGCGCCGTCGAAGATATTAGCCTGACGTTAGAAAATGTCTCCCAGTCGCTTGAAGTCGGCGGAAGACTTTATTTAATGAAAGGCCCCAATGTTGATGACGAACTTAAAAACGCCAAGAAAAACTGGAGCGAGTTTTATACCTTAGTCGAAGATCATGCCTACGATCTTCCGCAAACACCTAATCACCGCCGCTTAATTGTATTTGAAAAAATCAAAACCCCGCAACTTGAAATGAACGACGAGGAAGAATGAAATCAATCTCTAGCACCCACAACGCCCTTTTTAAAACCTGGAAGAATCTTTTAGATTCAAAGGGCGCTCGTAAAGAAGGTCTTTGCATTGTTTCTGGCCGCAAGATTGTACCCGAACTTCTTGAGCAGTTTCCTGAACTTTGCCAAGACATCTTGTTTGATGAAGCTAAATATGAGCAGCAAAGCGAAGAGCTTTTTTACCCAGAATCCATTAACGGCTACCTCTTAACAAACCCGTTGTTTCGCGAAATCGACGAATCCGGCACTCACTATCCGATTTTAGTGATGAAGCTCCCCTTTATCGAAGAAGACTGGGAAGAGAACTCTCGACCACAAGGACTCGAAGTCGCCGCAGGCCTTGGCGAACCCACAAACCTCGGAGCTTTGGTACGAAGCTGCGAAGCTTTTGGAGTTTCGAAATTAATCCTACTAAAAGAATGCGTATTTCCGTTTCACCCCAAAGCCATTCGCGCATCATCGGGTTCAGTTTTTAGAGTCAAAATGGTTCGAGGCCCCTCGATCAACGAACTTAAAGGCCCCCTCACCGTCTTAGATAAAGGCGGAGAAAATATTAAAGACTACAAATGGCCGAAAGACGTGCGCCTACTTATGGGCGAAGAAGGCCGCGGCGTTCCCGAAGCTTTAACCAAACAAACAATTGTTTCAATTAAGATGCACGGGCAAGTCGAGTCACTCAATGCAGTAGCCGCAACAAGCGTTGCACTTTTTCACTATAATTTAAGTCGCGAATAATTTTACTGCAGCTATGGGAGTAGGCCGATTGAGTTCCGATTCGGAACTCATCCTACACTGTATTTACTTACTCCCGCTAGGAGGAAGAGTGCGCACTAAACGAAAACCCACGTGACCTTCGCCTTGTAGAAAATTTGCCTGATACGAAAGTGCGGCTTCGGCTTCAGTCCCTCGGTAAGCCTTAAACATTCCATCATAAAATGAAACAGGATTGACTCCCTTAATACTTTTTTCGTTCCAAGTGTCAAACGACCACTCTCCAACTAAACCGTAAAGATCATAAAAGGGGTTTCCGTCGATCATGATCGGCTTCCTGTCTGCGACCGGTAAATCTTGATCTTCAGGACTATTCGCGAGTAACCAAGCATAGTCGTAAAGTTCGGCTTCTTCATTTCCAAAAATGTGGTGACCTAGGGCTCGGCCCCGATCTCTTAGCACAAACTCTTGTTCAGCTTCTGTCGGGAGCCTGTAACCTTCAGCCTCGTAAACGGACTTCGTCGGATCGGCTAAAGACACCTCAACCCGCGGTTCTGTTTGGATCCAGCTTCGGTTCATTTTATAAACGGGCCTAAGACCATGGAGTTCAGACATCCGGTTCGCAAATTCTAAAGCTTGAACCCAAGCCACACTTGTCACTGGATGATTGGGAATAACTCGTGTGCCGTTAAAGATAAAAACTTCAGTTTCGTGGATTCTCCAGTTCCAATTCTTTGAGGGGTTGTTCCCCATAACCTCAGCCCATTGATATTGAGTGATGGGAGTCGAAGTCATTTCGAAATCGTGCGTCAGTTCAACCGCAACTTTATTCTTTCGTCTAAAATCCCCGCGGCTCCGGCGTGAATCGCCCATCGTAAACTTTCCTGCTTTGATGGGATAAAACTGCATTTTAAAAATGACTTCTTGAGCGGCAGTATTCACGGCTATTCGTTCTTTGACATTCATAGAATCGAGCGAGACGAATTCTTTTAACCAATCGAGCAATACCGCCCTCTGTAAACGTTCGTCTTTAATGTAACTCTCAAGCTGAACCCTATGGAGTTCTTCGGCCACCGAAAGATATTTACCCGAAATCGGATTTATGAGTTCACCCAATTCAAGTTTTTCAAGCATCACTTCTAAAGAAGAAACTTTTAAAATCTGCTCGTCTGTGAGTTCCTTAAGATACGCAATAAGAGTTTCAGTCAGGTCGAATGAGAGGGGGCGGTTTGCTTGAATTGGCAAAAGTGGCGCACACTTCTGTGCGGCCGCTAAGAAGGGCGTATAAATCAAAAGCCCAACGCCGAGGCAAAGCACAACTAGGGGGAGGCGCATAATTGTTGGAAAATGTGCCATTCCTGGCTCCCTATCGTGCTTAAAGCCTAGCAAACTGAAAAATCAGCTTAAATAACCTACGTGACAGATCTTATAGAGCAATTCCCTAGCCAGGGACTACCTCAAAAGCGGGGTCTTCAAAAATTTATAGTAACGACTTTAAAGCCTTTTCGTAGGGAGCAAACTGGTGAGCAAAGTTGGCTTCAATTTCGCGAAAAATCTCTTCGGTACTAAGACTAAACGTGAATGCGGAAAGGTCCTCCCCGACGAATCCAGACGTCTCATCACCAAATCTCTGAAGATCTAATAGGATCAACACAGCCAACATTTCATCCATGAGACTGTAATCACCAAGCATCAAGTTTTTTCGGTCCTCTACGCGTCGGTAAATAAAATCAGCAAAGTTTTTTAGTTCTTGCCGCTCAAGGAGTGCCTCGACATCGTCAAGTTCCGATCCAATTTGGAGCCAATTCTGATCTACATATTCTTTGAGTGAAAAATTTTGCGCGTAAACCTCGGCTACCGCCTGGTTGCCAAAATTTTGTGTTTTGAGTTCGTTTAAAAGAGGCTCGAGTATCTGCATCTTGCCACTCAGAAAAAGCCCTAGGCGCTGGCGAACTGCCCGGCAACCCAGCTCTCGTGAAGAACAAACCATCTCTGAAGCAAAACTTCCCATTTGCACCAGAGGATTACGAGATCTTAAAAAAGCAAACATCATCGGACGATGGATGGCATTAAAAGGAGCTCCAGGACTAGCGGATTTACCCATGAAGTCTGCTACGGTTTCAAAGCTTTTTTCTAATACCATTTGCGAGACTAAATAGCGCATAGCCAGCTGACTTGTCAGTTGCGCCAGCTCCTCGGTGCGCTGGGGATCTACGTTCCAAGCGCCGGCCTTGATATCCTGATCCGTCCATCCAGGACGAAACACTAAGGGATTTGATTTAAAAGGTGCCTGCGCGGCGACGGACGTCCAATCCGCATGCATCTTTAATAGTTTTGGAAAGCTGCAAATTTTTAGCTCTTCATTTTTCTTGCAGCGATCCTCTATAAACTTCTCAATATTGCGAAGATGCGTGGGAGCACGCTCCTGCATAACACTCATCGCCTTTGCGACATTGAAATAATTCCCGTCGAAATCAATTTCGAGAGTTCCGGCCCACACCGGAAATGAGCAACTCAGTAATAAGAGCAGAGCTAACTTTTTCATCGCTTTACGCCTTCTGACACTTCAATAGTTTGCATTTTTAGTTCGATGGCCTTGGTTGGGCCGTCTGAATAAAGCGAGTAAGCTTCGCTCTCCTCTAGTAGGCTCAAAGTTACTCCGCTGGCTGCGATATCGAGAGCCCCGACATCTTTGAGAGTCAGTCTGCCATTTTTGAAAGACCACTTCGTATCAAAACTCAGTGATCGCGTAGGTAAAATTAATCCCCCGTTGTACCCGCCCGAAGAAACCACCAAACTCGCCTCACGATCTTCAAACAAATAGACATCGTACTGACGAAGCTCCTGACTCTTTTGAGTTTGCTCCAAAACAAGCTCTCCCGAACTCAAGGTCTTGATTTCAAATTCTCCGCTTGTGGTTTTAGAAACTGTTCCCGTAATAAAAGGTTTTAGCTCTTCAGGAACTACGGGGGGCTTTGGCTTCAGCGATGTCGTATCGTCGCAGCCGATAGAAAAAATAAGAAAAACAGTAACAATTAAGGTCTTCATAATTAACTCCGGGGTTAGTTTCCAATTTCTTTTTCGCGATCACGAATGTCTCGGAGCATTTGCATATACATGGCGTATCTAAATTGATTCGGCCATTGCACTCGCTTTAGCACATC
>CAZDFM010000068.1:0-8918 GCA_964504465.1 uncultured Pseudobdellovibrionaceae bacterium
GCCACCGACCAAGGGATCGCAAAGCGTTTACTTGCTGTTCTTAAAAAACAAGGCATGAAGTTTATGTTGAAGGCCAAAGTCACCGGTGCAAAATCTTCTGGTGGAAACCTAAAAGTCGAAGTTGAGAGTCTCGAAGACCAATCCAAGCAAAACCTTGATGCGGATATCGTATTGGTTGCGGCCGGCAGAAAAGCTTTTACCGAAGGGCTTGGCTTAGAAAGCGTTGGCATCGAAGTCGACAAACGTGGCGTGATTCAAGTCGACAATCACTACAGAACAAATATCCCTAACATATTCGCCATTGGCGATGTGATTCCTGGCCCTATGCTCGCTCATAAAGCCGAAGAAGAGGGCGTGGCCGTTGCCGAAATCATCGCAGGGCTTCCAGGCCATGTGAACTACGACACTTGCCCTGGCGTGATCTACACTTGGCCTGAAGTGGCCTCGGTTGGAAAAACCGAAGAACAACTTAAAGAAGCCGGCATCAAGTACAACACCGGAAGTTTTCCGTTTTCTCCGAATGGCCGGGCAAAAGCTATGGGCTTTACCGAAGGCCAGGTGAAAATCCTGGCTGATGCTGCAACTGACAGAGTATTAGGAGTTCATATTTTAGGTCCTCGCGCCTCTGACATGATTGCCGAAGCGGTCGTAGCCATGGAGTTTTACGCTTCTAGCGAAGACATCGCTCGAAGCTTTCACGCCCACCCGACTTTATCTGAGGTGGTACGAGAAGCCGCGCTCGCGGTCGATAAACGCGCTCGCCAAATGTAATTCCAGATGTAGTTCAAACACTCAGATTCGATATCAAATACTTCAGAAGGTTCCCTACTAAAATAAAAACCCCAGCTCAGGGCTGGGGTTTTTTGACCTACGCTGACGCAGGCCTTATCAAAAAGGGAACTGTTACCTAGTTTGTGATTTCAATTGGCATGCCGACGCGGATTTCGCCTTGTGATTCGTGTACAAAGTTTTTTCCGAATACGATGCCTTTGTCTGTTGTGCGGTAGTCGGCCAAAGTTTTGAGAGGCTCGTCGCCGAACTCGCCTGTCAAGGGCTGGATCGTTGTCATTTTGCAGCGGACACTGAGTTTTACTCCGCGGAGTTTTACGTTTCCGATTTTAATGTTGTTCCAAGTGTCTTCTTCGTGGGGCTCTTCGACGTTCACTACGATGTTCGGACGAAAACGAGAAACTGAAAGTGCTTTACCTAACTTAGAGTTTAACAAATCCATGCTTTGAGTCGAAAGAAGCATAAATGGAAAACCGTCAGTAAAAGTGGTTTTACCTTCGCCGTAGTTTTCTTCAATCACTCGTGAAGAGTTGTCGGTCATACGAACTAAACGAACAGGTTTTTTAATGAATTCACTCACCCACTCAGAAACTTCGGGTTCAACTTCTTGAGCCTCGGCGGTGCTTTCCCAGATTTTTACTTTTAAGATTTCGCCGTCTGAGCCTTCATCAACGCCGTAATCCATAAAGTCGATTCCAGGCGCATGAAGTTCAACGCGAGAGTCGTCGATCACTTGAGCGGTGATTTGAGACATCTTGGGAAGTTCACGTTGAGTTAAAAACTTATTTTCTTTGTCGACGATCATCCACTGACGGTCCCATTGGGGTCCGCGTGGGCCAACGTTAAACTGAGACACCGCGTGGCCAGCAAAACTCTTCACAGGGTACACGAATAATGATTTTACTTTGTACATCTCGGGTCCTTTCACTTCTTGTGACACTTATTTTTGACACTGATTTTTAACTCTTATTTTAAAATCTTAATTTCGACTTACGCCAATCGCTCGTCGAAGATTGTGCATTAAAGGGGCGCATAAGTCGCGGGCCTTTTCTGCTCCTTCTTGTAAAACTTTATCTAAATCGTCTCGGCGAGCCATCCAGTCAAAAAACTGTTCGCGAGGTCCGCCGAAAACTTGTTCTAACTTTTCATACAAAACTTCTTTTGCTTCGCCCCAGCCGATGCCTTTTTCGTAGCGCGCTTTAAGTGCTGCGATTTCAGCTTCACTGGCGAATTCTTTAAAAATATCAAACACCAGAGAATCATCCGGATTTTTTGGAGCTTCTGGTGGTTGAGAGTCAGTTTTAACCTTCATCACCAGTTTGCGGAGTTTTTTTGATTCTAAAAACATCGGAATATGATTGCCGTAGCTTTTAGACATCTTACGGCCGTCAAGCCCTGGAAGAGTGGCATCTTTTCTCACGATTGCCTGCGGCACTTTTAAAACTTCTCCGTAGTTGTTGTTAAAACGGATCGCAATGTCGCGTGCAATTTCAAGATGTTGCAATTGATCTTCACCAATCGGAACTTGGTCTGCCGAAAACAACAGGATGTCTGCCGCCATAAGAACTGGATAAGTAAAAAGCCCGACATTAACGCCGGCATCGGGATCTTTGTTTCCCGCTTCTTCGTTGTCTTGCACTTTTGCTTTATAAGCGTGAGCGCGGTTCATTAAACCTTTGGGAGTATGGCAGGCAAGCATCCAAGCGAGTTCGAAGGTTTCGGGAACGTCGCTTTGGCGGTAGATCAAAGTTTTTTTAGGATCAAGCCCACAGGCAAGCCAAGTGGCTGCGACTTCATAAGTTTGTTCAGTCATTTCTTGTGCCGAGTGAACAAAGGTCAGTGCGTGATAGTCGGCTATAAAAAACATCGAGCGGTCGACCTGCGACTGCTTTACGAGTTCAAGACCTGGACGAATTGCCCCAACGTAATTCCCCAAATGAGGTTGAGCAGTAGGTTTTACGCCAGTTAAGATCGTCTTCATGAATCCCAAATTCCTTCTCAATTAAACTAAATCAAAAGCTAAATCCAAAGCTTAGCTCTAGGGTATAGAGGCGCCACTCTAGCGTATCAATGTAGCGCCGACTAGCCCCTTTGCGAAGAAAGGATTGGAAATCAGAGGGCTTTTTTGCATAATAGAAACACTGCATTACATTCGGTTTTAGCTCTTTAAGGATGAGGACGGACCATGAGCCCTATTTTTAAGCTTCTCTTCACAAGTTTTTTTGCTCTATTTTTAAGCGAGCCCGCTTCTGCTTTTCTTTGGTTCGGCGGTGATGGTGAGGCTCCTAAGAAGTCGCCTGCGATTGAGCTGCTCAATGGCTGCTTCGGAAACCTTACAAACCTCTACCCGCCCAATGAATCGAGCAACCCCGTGTCGCGTGGCAATCTGCGCAAAATCCGCACAAGCTGTTCGGACGGATTTACCACAAATCCCTCACGCGACCTCTATGTCCTACCAAAAATCGAGAATGGACACAGTGTACTTTATATCATGGACGATAAAGACGGAAAACTTAGGGTCCGAAAGTTTCCGATCGCCGCGACTCCTGGTCGAAGCGAATCGATCGAAATCAGCGACAAAGATTACGATATAAGCTGTACGATGAATACAAATACAGGTGGTGGCCCCGAAACTCTTCAGCAAAAATTAGTGCTGACGCTTGATTATAACAATAAAAATTCAGCTGGAGTTTTTAGAGTGACCCAGGCAAAAGGCGCTCTTCCTCAAACGCGTCAACGCGTCTCGGGCAAAGATGATCTTGGTCCTCACATCACGCAAAGTATTTTAGAAGAAGCCGCAAAAGATGCGACGACTTTGAATTTGCTCCCAAGAGGCCCTGCCTATACGGATTCTACCGTGCGAAATATTGAAAAGAGTTGCAGGGAATTGGCGAACAGCACGTCTGTACTCCCTTCGGGGCAGGAGTCCGACGGGTCACTTGCGCGAATTGAAGCCGCTAAGAAAAACTTATTGAGCGTGTACGAGAAAACAACACTCACTCCCTCTTACGATGTCCACAAGGGCTCGTCAGGAGGTCCCGCAGGATCTGCAGTTACCCACTGATTCGTAAAACCTGTGACCGCTTTTAAGCCGTCACAGGTACTTGATGCACTAAAGCTGCAGCGGGGCCCGCATAACTAAGAGAGCCACCCTTTTGATATTTGTTGTGAACAGCCTGCTCTTCGCTAAATTCTACAGTTTTAAAATGATCATTCACTGAGCCCGAAAGACTTCCACCTTTTAAATAAACAAAACTGCCGTCGGGGCTCCAAAGTTTAGCGAGCCGAATTTCTGAAGAAAAAGTCAGATCCACACTCGATGTGAAAAGTCCTGAGAACTGAAGAATTTCGAGCGTGGGCTGCTGATGAATCAAGGCTTCGACAGGTTTACCTGGAACTTCGACGTCAAGACATCCAGCCGATGTACTCGCAGGAATCCCTAAATATTGAGACATCTGAGTCGAACATGCGTTCGCGAGCACTTGGTTGTTACTTGCGAGTATCAGCGTGGGCATCGATCTTCCCCAACCGTCATCACGTCTTGAAGCCATTGTCCAGTCGCGACCAGGATTCCATTTTAAACTAAAGCTAGCGCCTGCGAAGTCAGGAATTAAACTTTCACCCGCAGGCTTAAAAGGCATTTGATAGTACTTACTTCGAGCATCGAGATGGCTTGAAAGATCGTGAAGAACTTCGTTGAGCACATCTGAATGAAGCAAAACTGAATAGGTGTTTTGTGGTGTTGACTCAGCATTGAGCAAGGCTTCAGCGTAGATTGCAGACTCTTCACACATTTGTCTAAAATTGAGTTGCGAGGGATGCACGGCCCATTCGGTGACCAAAAATTCTTGTGAGTCGTCGCCTTTTTGTGCTGAGAAACACACTTCTGCATAAAACCTCGACCGACGGTTTTCTATTTTGTGCGAATTCGATGCTTGCACCTTGGATTCGGTGTAAACGCAAAACAACTCAGATGAGTTAAAAATACCTGTAGGAGTTTCTTCAATCGCCTGAGTGAGTTCCTTATAAACCTGGTCACATGCACCCATAAAGTCTTCAGTCATAGGTGTAAAACAAGTCTCGGGCTTTAAGTCATATTGATTCGAAGGAGCCGGCGGCATCCAGGCCTTTTCGGAGCTCACTTTGGCTTGCTCGATACATTCGGCAAGCTGAACTTTGAGATCGCGATCCGGAAAAATAATTTTTGTACCCGCACCTTGGATTGCACCCTTATCGACCCAAACTTCCATATAAAGTTGGCTTTGGTTGACGATACGACCCTGATCTAAAACAGCGCGAACGCCGCTTTGACTGGGTTCGCCTAGAGTGTAGAACTCTCGTTGTTTTTCGTTGATCTCGGTGACTCTCCAAAACTTGATCGTCCCCGTGGTCTTTTCGTTTTCGAGCAATGAAACAACTTCTTGAAACATCATTTACCCCAGTAGTACTTGATCGATTAGCATATACGGCCCACCACAACCCGCGACCACATACTCTTTATGGTACTTACCGCAACCTCCAACTTCATTCCAAGGATGAAGGCTTTTGTCGGGTTCACTCGAGTCATAGTCAATTTTTGAAACGTCTAAAATCTGATTTAAATAATCGGGTACATAACCTGTCATTTGGATGGCTCCGCCATTGGGTGCTACAAAACTTTTACCCGTGAGCTTGCCATCTTTAATCTCTTCTAAAAACGCCATTCCAACTTGAATCCCCATACCTTTTGGATCTTCCATTCCACCAAAAGGAGTGGTCGCAAGAAATCCATAATCAATCTTTGAAAGCATCTCGTTAAGCGTAGACGGCCCGGGCTCAAAGTAAGTATTCGTTTGGCGCGTATACACACCGTGTGTCCAACTCTCGCGTTTCCCATTGGCTGTGCGAGGAAGTTTGAGTCTTAAGGCCGAAACCAAATGAGTCATGGGATTTTTTAAATATCCTTTTTCGACCAGCATATGCTTTTGCGCGAGCCAGCCTTCTTCGTCAAAGTAATAACTCCCCCACGCACCAAAGTCTTCATGAGCGTTCGAATAAATCGCCGGGTTGTTTACGATTGAAGCATAGTCGTTTCCGACGCGAATTTGTTTTTCGTAAAGTTCGCGAGCTTTAGAACGTCCACGGGCCCAAGTGTCGCCTTCTTGCGAATGACCAAAAGCTTCGTGTGCAAATACTCCGGTTACTGATGGCGACATCAAAACTTTATAACGTCCGGGCTTAATTCTCTCGGCATTGATGGCTTTACTTAAACGGCTTAGTACGTCTTGGTATTCGGTCTCGCCGACTTCAACTGTTTCGAGTCCTCCAAGGCCGCCTTTGATTGTATAGGTTTGTTTTCCTTGTTTGAGTCCTACAAGTGTCGAAGAGTTGCGCTGAAGGCTTTGGCTCATTCGAACCGAGGCATCGATAAAAAACATATCGACTTTTTCAAAACTCCAACGAAAGGCCACGTAATCAAGTGGTGTAAGAACCTTGTCTCGTGTCTCCATATATTTGAGCCAGTCGGTATAAAACGACTTTGCGACTCGCATGGTTTCGCTGTTTCCCTCAGGCAAAGGTTTTTTAAGTGGCACACCAAAGTGCACCCAGTCTTCAGCCGATGCGTTGGGTGGGATTTGCTGCAGCAACTCGTCTTCGAGCGCCGCAGTTCTTCGCTCTGCCCAGCCAGGAGATATATAAGTAATCGGCTGCGTGGGCTTTGGCGCCATTTTGACTTGCGCGAGAAGTTCGTTGATTCCGGCTTCGAGCGCCGCTGGAGAAAAATTATCTCCCGCTTGCTCAAATAGTGATTCGCCGTTGTAGATTCTTAAAACCCAACCTAAAGATAAGTTCTCGTTGAGATTTTCTCCGCGGGGATTAATCGCAAAGTCGCGCTTCCATCTTCGCTCAACTAAGAGTGAGGGATACCACTGAGGCTCGCAGCTTTTCTTAAGCGACGAAAACGTTTTCTCGAAAATCGGTTTAAGCACACCTAATTGCGGGTCAATCTGGGCCCGCTTAAAGTTTTGCGAATTATTTTGCATGAAAACCCCCTCTAGAAAGTCCCTAGAAGACTATAATAGAAGAGCATTCAATCAAACTTAAAACAGCTTGAACGAGGGCAAAATTTCCCAACGCAAGCCCCCGACCACCGAACCATGCACCGGGTAAAGATCAGAGCGCGTTATACCTGCACCAAGTTGTGCGCTGAGGCCCTTATTGACCCATCTGAGCACCAGATACTGGTACTGGGTGCTTAAATCCGCGCCACGTGCATGATAATCCTGAAGCAACGCGAGGCTCTGCCAATGTTCGTTCCACTCGTAGCCCGCAATCACAGTCAGAGCATTAACCCGTTCGCCTTCTTGTCGAAGGGGAAGCCCCATACCAGGATCAATAACGGATCTTGGGTCTTTTGCGACACCGGTTGCAGAATTTCGTTGGTCAGGGTCGAAGTCGCTCAGTGACGCTCTGGAAATCAAGAACAGACTTTTAACTTTGAGCGCAAGCTGCGCCTCTAAGTAACGTCTCTCCCAGGTGGCAAAGCAGCGAAAGCTTGAGCAATCAAAACTGTCGTATTCGTTTTCGTTATTTAAGATTTCGTAGCCCGCTTTGATTCCAATAAATCCGAGAGGAAATATTTCGAGACTTCCCCCGCCCGAATTAAAAAGCCCCGAGTGTGAAGAATTAATTGCGGCTCTAACGAACCCCAGAAGTGGACTTTCTTTTTCACCCCAAAGTTTAAAGCTCTCCCCTAATTCAAGGTCGAGGCTTCCGCCAACTGGAAAAGAGCGGGCTTGCCCTTGAATGCTGGCGTCGGTTTTAAATTCGGCATGTGCTTGGGACGTGTGAGTGGTGGTTCCGATGAGTGCGGTCGCGAATAGTAGGAGAAGCTTAGTGGAGGCATTGTCACTGTGATTGGTTTTCTTCTGCCGAATAGACGCAGATCTCTCTGACGACGTTTGCGGCCGGCTTAGACCGAATTGAATTTGTGTAACAAACTTCACAACTTTCAGAGGAGAAAAACCTAAATTTGTCACTGAGATGTAATTCCTATCGACTGAGTTGAACGATGACACCGAAGTAGACCGTCGAATAAATTTGTGAGTTTGTAAAGGCTTCTCATTCGGTCGAGCTGGAGATTTTTCTAAAAATTCACGAACCTGAGGTGCGTTCTGATTGAGACGCATCTGAGAGTGAAAAAGCTTTCAAGGCCGTTAGCCCAGAATGTCACAGTAGAGAAGCTACAATTCAAATTGTGTTTTTGGACGACTCCGGCTCAAGCCCGCGCATCTCTGGCCCACCCCTTGCTCAATAGACAGCTGATGAGAGCCCGTCTCTCATGACTCATATTCTCTTACGGAGAAAACCGGATGTTTTCTCTGCCTCAATCTCCCTTCCATTCGGCCCGTTTTCATTGATGAAGGCGGGCTGCCTTTTTTCTGCGATTTTTTTGAATTCGTATCGATCTTCCGTCCTCGTGTTGCTCTTCAGAAGTTCGATATCGGAAAAAATCTACTGGTACTAAAAACGGGGTGAAGCTCAAATGGACTTTGTGTTTGATCGGCTTGTTTGCGGAAAGCCCTTTCGCTGCCTCACCGTGATCGATACGCTTACGCGAGTGACGCCTGCGATTTTTGCAAGCACAAGTATGGCGGGCTTTTTACCGGTGGATTTTTTGGAGAGTTTAAAAGCAAAACAAGCTTTACCGAAACATTTTATTTTAGACAATGGCGCTGAGTTCGCAAACCGGGTTTTTATCGACTGGTGCTCGAAGAATAATATTAGCGTTCACTTTATTGATCCAGGAAAACCAGTTCAAAATGCTTACATCGAAAGTTTTAATGGAAAGTTTAGAACTGAGTTTTTGAAGCAGGAACGTTTTAAAAATATTGAATCAGTACGGAGCAGACTCAAAACTTGGATTAAATATTACAACGAAGAGCGTCCTCATAGCTCGCTTGATTATTTAACTCCAAAAGAATTTGCAGAACAAGAAATGGGTGTGGTACCTGAAGTTCCGGTACCGAAAAAAAAATCTACTGGTACTAAAAACGGGGTGAAGCTCAAAGACCACTGCCTCAGCGGCAACTGGTCGCGTTAGGTTTCAGATTATTTTCACATATTTTTATTTGACTCGGTTTTTGCTT
>CAZDFM010000069.1:0-8696 GCA_964504465.1 uncultured Pseudobdellovibrionaceae bacterium
CACGGATCTTTTGGTGAGAGATCCATTTTGATGAGCTGAAGAAAACTTGTCATACCTGCGATCGGGTTGTTGAGTTCATGTGCGATGCTTGAACCGATGATTCCAAGCTCCGCCATCTTCGAAGTTTCAAGAAGTTGATTTTCCATTTTGCGTTGTTCGGTAATGTCTTTAAATAAAAGCATGTAGACCGCTTCACTCTCAGCAGGCCTTGGACTGATTTGGTGGAGCGACACTTCGTAATATTTTTCTTCGGGCCGATTGGTGGTGACCGCTTCGATTTTTTGGCTCTTAGTTTTAAACAGTCGCTCTTCAAGAATTTTGGCGTCGGGTCCGAGTAAAGTGGGGAGTGCCTGTTGTCCCAAAATTTTATTAATCGGAAGCCCAGCTTCTTCACTAAAAGAGCGATTGGTCCTTAGCACCTGAAGTTTTGCGTCGGTCAAACAAAGCGGTGCAGAGATCGCATCAAAGGTCGATTCCCACTGCTGCTTGAGACTTTCGGCATCTTGCCGTTTTATGATTTTACCAATCGCAAGGCTTAGCGTTTCTGCAAGCTGAGTGAGGAGTTCCATTTCGTCATCGGTGAACGAGGACTTTTTCTTTTTAAGAAGAAGATGACTTGAGTTTGGGCGCCCCGTTCTTAGGGGGAGTTCGAGATAAGTGGTCTCGGCTTGTTCGGTTTCTCTAAAGTGCGTTGACAGAGTGCTCTGATCCGTGAACCTAATTCTCAGCCAATCAAGCGAAAGCGGCTCTTTTAAAACATCAAAAAGAAAACCTTCAATGTGGGTGATCGATTCTCCACGAAAAATACTTAAGAGGCCCTGATGCAGAAGCGAGATTTTTTCTTTGTGCGCTTTAAGATTTTTTTGCGCTTTTAGTAAGTACTTCTGTCTTTTTTCAACTCGGTCTTCGAGCTCAAGATTTAACTTTTCAAGCTTTCGGTTTTGATCTGTGTAGAGGCTCAGTACCAACTCGTTTTGTTCAGACTCCGCATACTCGGCGAGGAGTTCTTGAATTTGAAGACTGAGTTGAGGCTCTGCATCGCTTGCAAGCACGGCATTAATTAGGTTTTCATTTTTAAGCTGTACTAAAAACGCACCCTCGTTTTTGGGAGTCACGAGCAAGACGTTAGCTTTTGTGAGAGACTTTTTAATGTAACTCAACTGTTCTTTGATAGCCGTAGTCGACTGGTCGTCATCAAAATAAACCACAACCGAATAAGACCCGAGCCGACGCGAAATCGAATCAAACTCTTCAAGATGATGAAAGCTATCCGCCCCAAACGAATAATGATTCGTCCGAGAAGGATTAAAAAGCAAAACACTAGAGGTAGGCGTGGATTCCATCAACCACTAGTTTAGGTGACTTTCCTCCGACAAACAACGGGATTGGCCATAGGGCGGGTCGTGTTGCCGGCAGTTTCGCCTGCACAGCGACCTCGCCATTCTAATTTCGGTAACTTGCGAGGGCTTCTAGCTACCGCGTTCACCTTTTGGTTACCGAGTGCCTTATTAGCTACTGCATTCCCGTTTTAGCTTCGTCGGTATTGATCAATAAGTTTTTTACCAAAGACCCTCTCTGCCATAAAGAGATTATGCTGTTTGCATAAGACTCTTAGGTTGTCGGCCCCATCTCCACCTCCCAAAGCGCGAGGCACAATGTGATCAAGCTCGACTTGATAGGTGCTACCGCAAGTTTGCCCCGTCACCGGATCACTAAAAGTACATTTTCTCTCAGCCATTTGCAGCTTTAGCCGTCGAACTCCAGCTTTCGATTTTACCCCCGCAGCGGTGGTAACTCTTGAGGCAGTCTCTTTTTGTTTTGGCTGCAGTTTTAAAACTAACTGCTTAAGCGCATAAGCGATAAAGTCCGCATCGCTCGCATTCGGAAATTTATGCGAAAGCAAATTTTTGGCTTGCTTCAGATCTTCGATCGTTTCGTTTGAGAGGTTTGTTTGAATTCGAATTTGTGTGCTGTCAATAACGGTATGTCGTTCTTGTCGGACCGTTGAGGCCGCTTCAGGAAACATTTGGGTCAAAGCTTGTTCACTCTCAATAACGGACATGTTCTCGATTACATCAACCGCCAACTGTTTTGCTTCTACAGAAATTTTTTGACCGGTCGCTTGTTTTTGATGACGAATTATGGTTTGCACTTTGCTGAGTGTCGAAAGATTCACTTTACCATTTTCAAGTTTTTCAGTGGCCTCAGGCACTGCTCGCAAAAGTTTTGCCGCATCTATTCTTCTGCATGCAGCTGACGAAGAATAGCCAAAACCCTTCACAAGCCAATCGAACATGCTTGAATAGCCAAGCTCTAAATAGCAACGCCTATCCAATGCTAAATTAATTAGACCTAATATCTCATTCGTAATTTTTCGTTCATCGCGAACAAGCTGAGAAAGTTTATTTTTAAGTTCTTCATTCGTCATAAATACCTCCGACCAAAGAGGTATAACATGGGTTTTAATTTTCGATTTTTTGGCTTTTAAAGTTCCCTTGCATGTCGTTACTATTTTCCATGAGAAGCCTCGACTTTTAAAAAATGCGACAGAGCTGTGAAGCTAATACGAAGCTAAAAGCATAGAGAGATAACGAGACGGACTCGAAGCCAGTGGCGAAGATTTCGCGCAAATAGCCCGTCAATACGAAAAATAAAAGTAATTTAAGCTAACGCAGAAACTTCATTGTCGGAATATGGTATAGGACCCCTGCTATGAAAATTTGTGAACCCTTAAGCTGGTCATCGGGAGAAACGAGAGCAGAAAGATCGGATTGGGAGCGGCTTAAGAAAAGAGTAGCAAACCAGGTCCCGTCGCAGTATTTATGCGGGCAACAGAGGAGTGCAAAATGAAGCTGTGGTTAGCGATCTTGTTATTCGGAATTTTAGGACATGCTCACGCAGAGGATGTGGAGTTTACGAGTCATGATGGTTACATTCTCGACGGAACTTTTGAGAATCCTCCTTTAGCCCAAAAGGCCGTTTTGTTTCTTCATGGATCAGGTAATTTAGACCGCGATGAAACTCTTCCCGCGATTCTCTCTACGGATGGGCAACCCATCAAATTATTTAAAACTTTGGCAGACGAACTCACTGCGATTGGGGTGGCTTCACTTCGATATGATAAACGCGGATTCAATGAGGACGCAACACCTCAAGCCTACTCGGCTTGGCAAAGTGCAACTTATGAAAATCTTTTGGCAGATGCCGATGCGGGCATTCAATTTTTAATTTCGAAAGGTTTTAAATCTATAGTTCTTGTCGGGCACTCAGAAGGTACAAGTCTTGCGATAGATTTAGATATTAAAAGCATTCATAAAGATGCAATTGAAACGCTTGTACTCATTGGAGTAGTCGGTGGACCGATGCTTGAGAGTTACCATTATCAGACGGTGACTCGAACTGCGAAACAAGTTTTTGAACAGTTCGATCCTTTGAATCGAGGATATATTCTAGAGGCAGATGTCCCACCTGAATTTAGCGCCTCACTTCCGGTAGCGGCACTCGACATAAATGCAAACGGCAAGTTAGAACAAACGGAACTCACGCTGGCACTCGAGCTTCAGTACAACAGGTTTGTGTATGCGGTTATGACCGATACTGAAAATAAAATCATCGGAGGCTTTCCCTCGTTGTGGTGGCAGCGCCATTTTACTGAAAAGCCTAATTCCGAAAAGGTCGCACTTATTAATTCCTCAGTTTATATTTTGCACGGAAAAAAAGACGAACAGGTCACTTATGAACACGATGCGGTTCCGATGTGTGAAGCCTTAATGGCGGCTGGTAAATCTGTGACAATGAAGATTTACCCCGAATACGGCCATGGTCTTTCGCCAAACCTTGCGGACGGAACTTCGACACTGGGACCCATCGCGGCTGATGCCCTCGAGGATTTTAGAAATATTTTTCGTCTCGAAAGCCCGAGCAAATTGCCGTAGTAGTTACAGTGCGGCGAACGACCCGCAGTTCCTACGGTCGAGCCAACGGGCATGGTCAACGCCGCAAAGACGAATCCCCAAAAATTTTTTTCATCCCCACTTCAAAGTGCGGCCACACCAAAGACAAATCGATATGCTCTTGTTCTTCGATGCAAATGATAGGGATGCGGCGGTCGGCCCAGCCCCATTGGCTGAGGCTTCCAGGGGTGGGGTAGCCGATGTCGTCTTGGATTTCATAACCGGAACATTCACTTAAATATTCGGCGTCACGCAAGGCTGGGGGCCCAGAGAGGACAATACTTGGGTTCCACGAATGGCAGTGAATGACGACTCGGGGTTTGGTGACTTCAATCAATTCAATCAAAGCGCGTATCTCAGGTTCGCTTGCAGCATGTGGTCCTGGGTAGTAGCGCTCCTTTTCGTATTTTGGACTCCAACTTTTTGAGGGGTAGTTTCGGTTGAGGTCGACGCCGTTTCCATTTACTCGCGTAGCCGCTTTGTAACCATCCACGTTTATGCAGGGGATGACAATCCAAGGAACTTTAATGGGTAAGTCCTTGTCGCCCGAAGAGAACGGCTGATCTTTGATATCATTCGACCAATGTTTCGAAGCAGACGAGGCTCCGCTTTGCTGTAACTTATAAGCGCGCAGCTCGGCCGCCATGGTTTCATTCTGCAACCAGCCCAAAGTTTTTTGGGCGAGCTCAACACCTTCGGGTTCGTCGCCATGAACACCCCCGATGAGGAGCACTGGAGAGCAGGCTTTTGAGAGGGAAACATCGGCAGATGCAAAGAGTTCGATTTTGTTGTTTTTAGGAGACAAAGCCCACTGTTTTAGGTGCTGGATTCTCATTGTCATTGACCTTTCTTTGCCTCTGATACATCCCTGTATCAATGTCGAAAACCGCGTTTTCAGTTATATGCCTTGCCGCTGGCAAGGGCACACGGATGAAGTCCCCTTTTCCAAAGGTGGTTCATCCAGTTGCGGGCGAACCGATGATCTACCGAACCATTGTAGAATGCCAGCAGGCCGGAGCGGAAGAAGTTCGTGTAGTGGTCGGGTATGGAGAAAATCTAGTTCGGCAAATCGCAGAGCCTCTTGGGGCCACCTGTTTTCGGCAAACCCAGCAGCGGGGCACAGGTGACGCAGTGCGATCGGCTTTGCAGACTGAGATGGAAGGCACCGTCCTTATCATCAATGGGGACCAACCTCTTGTTCGTGCCCGGGATATTAAAAAGCTAGTTGAGGCCTATGTTAAAACAGACGCCGATCTCGCGGTTGTCACCGCCGAGATGGAAAAGCCTGGTGTGTTTGGACGCATTGTACGTAACGGTGGAAACATTTATGCCATCGTCGAAGCTAAGGATGCCTCTCACGACGCGCTAAAAATTAAAGAGATTAATGTTGGGATTTACATCTGTCAGGCCGAAACTCTGGCAGAATATTTACCTAAACTTAAAGCCAACAATGCTCAGGGTGAGCTTTATATCACCGACTTAGTTTCAATGTTTATCGAAGATCAACTGACCGTAACTACTTTGCCAGCCGAACCACATGTGGCCTGGGGAGTGAACAGTCAACAGGAGTTAGCCGTGGCGACAAAAACTATATTCTTAAAAAAAGCCGAAGCGCTTATGAATGAAGGCGTGATCATCATTGATCCGACCAACACCTACATTGAAGAGAGTGTAACAATTGGGGAAGGCACCGTGATCCACCCCAATGTACATTTGAAAGGTAAAACCGAAATCGCTGGCCTTTGCAATATCGAGCCAGGAACAGTGATCAC
Organism: uncultured Pseudobdellovibrionaceae bacterium; assembly: GCA_964504465.1. Lineage (GTDB taxonomy): Bacteria > Bdellovibrionota > Bdellovibrionia > Bdellovibrionales > UBA1609 > CAZDFM01. Next base: position 5,726 of record CAZDFM010000069.1, read on the forward strand.
CGATTCGACTTTAGCTAAAGGCGTACACGTAAAGGCAAATTCGTATATCACCGACTCGAGCATTGATGAAATGTCTGAGATTGGACCTTTTGCGCACTTAAGACCAAAGTCTGAAGTTGGCAAAAACTGTAAAGTCGGAAACTTTGTAGAACTTAAAAAAGTTAAATTCGGTGACGGAAGCAAGGCCGGGCATTTAACGTATTTGGGCGATGCGATCATCGGCAAAGATGTAAACATTGGCTGCGGAACGATCACTGCAAACTACGCGATCGATAAAAAGAAATATTTAACTGTAATCGGTGATAATGTATTTGTCGGAAGCGATTCACAATTTGTTGCGCCCATCGAAATCGGCGCGGATTCAATCATTGCTTGCGGTTCGACCATAACAAAAAATGTGCCGGCAGGAGCTTTGGCCGTAGCACGTGGCCGACAGGTCACAAAAGAAAACTTTAAGCCAAAAACGAAATAGGAATTAATTTATGTGCGGTATTGTAGGCTATCTTGGTCCAGGAAATCCAAAAGACGTCATCGTAAAAGGTCTCAAAACCCTTGAGTATCGCGGTTATGACAGCGCTGGCGTTGCGATTCTAGATAACGGAAAATTCAAGCGCGTGAGAGCTGAGGGAAAACTTAGCAACCTCGAAAAGAAACTCGAAAACGAAACTTTCTCTGGGCATCTTGGAATCGGGCACACTCGTTGGGCGACACACGGCCCACCATCGGAGCGCAATGCGCACCCTCACTGCGTAAAAGGGATCAGCATTGTTCACAATGGTATTATCGAAAACTACTCAGAACTCAGAGAAGAGTTGATCGAACTCGGATCTGTTTTTACTTCAGACACAGACTCTGAGTTGGTTGCGCATTTACTTTCATCCTTAGTGGACCAATCGAAAAGTTTAATTGATTCGGTGCTTGAAATTCTTCCGCGTCTACAAGGTGCGTACTCGATCCTTGCGGTTTCTGAAACTGAACCCAATGTGATGGTTGCTTTTAAAAACGGCCCTCCGCTTGTTGTCGGAGTCGGTGCGACCGAAGTTGTGGTGGCTTCAGATATTCAAGCGATCGTACCGTATACCAAAAATGTCTATTTCTTAGAAGACAACGAGATCGCTTATATTCAAGGCGCGACAGTTCAGATGTTAAGTCCTGAAGGACAAAAAATTAATAAAGAGCTAGTCGAAGTGAGCTGGAATGCCGAACAAGTTGAAAAAGGCGGCTATGCGCACTTCATGCTTAAAGAAATTTTTGAGCAGCCTCGCGCAGTGGCGCAAGCTTTAGAGCCTCACCTAGATTTAGAAACTAACAGCGTCAAGCTTCATCAAGTTGGGTTTCCGGACCAAGTATTTGCAGATTTAGAACGTTTATTTATCATCGCCTGTGGAACAAGCTTTTATGCAGGAATGGCTGGCGAGTACATGATCGAGCGGCTTGCGCGTCTTCCCGTTGAAGTCGACATCGCTTCTGAGTTTAGATACCGCCATCCTGTGATCCCTGAAAACTCAATGGTGCTTGTGATTTCGCAAAGCGGAGAAACTGCAGATACTTTAGCGGCACTTCGTTTGGCAAAAGAGCAGGGCGCAACTGTCATGTCGATTTGTAATGTGAAAAATTCTTCGATTGATCGAGAGTCTGAAGGTCACTTGTACATGAACGCGGGTACCGAAATCGGCGTGGCGTCGACAAAGGCTTTTTCTTCAACGCTTGCCTTAATGGGAGTGCTGTCGATTGCAATTGCGAAGGCTAAAGGAAAGGTCGAACCCAAAGAAGAGCAAGAACTCGTTAAAGGTTTGTTAGGCGCACCTTCACACATGGAAAAGGTTTTGGCTTACGACAAGTTTTTTGCTGAAGCTGCTGAAACTTTAAAAGAGTATAAAGGCTTCTTGTACATGGGACGGGGAGTGAACTATCCGATTGCTCTAGAGGGCGCTTTAAAATTAAAAGAGCTCGCCTACATGCACGCCGAAGGTTATGCCGCAGGTGAAATGAAGCACGGGCCTTTAGCTTTGATCGACAAGCGTATGGCCATCGTTATGCTCGCACCTCATGATGAAATGTACGATAAAACTGTGAGCAACCTTGAAGAAGCCAAAGCCCGCGGTGGGCAAATTATTTCGATCGGGTCGGGCGACAACACGAGGCTCAGAGCTTTGTCTGAGCACTACTTGTCGCTTCCTGAAGGAAGCTGGATGACCAATCCGCTTTTTGAAGTGATTCCGCTGCAGTTGCTGTCATATCATGTGGCTTCAAGTTTAGGCCATGATGTCGACCAGCCACGTAACCTGGCCAAATCCGTAACCGTCGAATAAGACAGGCATGCGAACAGTTTTTTGCTACTTATGTTTAGCAGTGCTGTTCGGATGCATTTTCGCTCGAGTCGAGTCCTGGCCGTTTTCTGACTTTGCGGTTTTTAAAAATGCGAGCCGCCTCGAGAGTGTCGTAAGTTATCGATTAGGTTTTGAGTCTGAAGGCCAGCCCACCTGGCTTTACACGGGCGAAGAAACCAACAAGAACCGACAGTTTTACCATTTAGCAAGCCAAGCGAAAACTCACGAACAGTATCAAAAACTAATGGAGCCGCATCTAGAAACTGCGCGCAGACGGGCAAGTGGTCGCTTTTCAGAACTCATTCTTTTTAAGCGTTCTTTAAAAGCTTCAGGAGAAGATTTCGAAGTCCAAGACGACGTACTTGTGAGGCTGAGCTTATGATTGGACGCTGGAACCAGGCCTATATTCATCAAGTAGTGGGTTCTCAGCACTTGATCTGGTTTCGCAGACTATTCTGCGTGGGATTAGTTTTGCAGCTGCTCTGGGAACGCGAGTCCATGTTTCGGAGAATTTCCAGCACGCTGCCGTTTAATGCTTTACCACTTTTTGAGTATTTCGGAATTTCTAGGCCGACTCCTGCAATGTTTGAATTTGCCTTTTATGCTTTGATTCTGGTCCTCATTGCGGCGGCTATAGGTGT
>CAZDFM010000070.1:0-8687 GCA_964504465.1 uncultured Pseudobdellovibrionaceae bacterium
AAATTATTCAGAATGATCAGAAATTAAACATTAGTTCGAACATAGTTTTGAGAAGTGTATCGAACAAATACAGGCCTATGAAATCCCTCGATATTTTAAAGTTTTAGTCTTAAGTCAGGTCACTTTGTGACCGAAATGTATAGGAGATGGATCGGAGTGTCCAAATTCAGAAGCTTAAGGAAGGAGCTCGTTTTTTTCTTAAAGGGGTAAGAGCATGAGTGCCAAAAGTTTTTACGTATCACATGAAGGGCAACAACAAGGGCCACTCTCTTTAGACGAAATCGTCCTTAAAGTTAAGGCCGGCGAACTCACTCCGTTGGATTACCTCTACGACGAAGCAAAGTCTGATTGGGTTGGCTTTCTTGAGCACACTGCACTCGCGCAAAAAATTAAAGAAGCAAAACCTAAAGCTCCACCAAAACCCGCAATGCCTGCACCTCTCGTGCATGCGGCAACTCCACACGAGCAACATCAGATTAAACAAAAAGTTCATGAAGTTGAAAAGGCCGGTCAACCCGTATCAAAAGATATGGTTGCAGATTGGTTTGTACTTAAAGGCGAAAACAAATTTGGTCCATTCGCTTACGTAGATTTAATTAAGATGCTGCAGCAAAAAGTAGTATTTGAGTTCGACTTTGTTTGGCACGCCGATATGAGCACTTGGAAGCGTATTGCTGAACTTCCTGAGTTTGATCATTCTGCGGTAAAAAGCCTTAAAGAAACAGAGATGCCAGATATCTCTGAGGTTTTCTTTAGAAGAAGACATCGCCGAGTCGCTTACAACGGAACCATCATCATCCACGACAATAAATCAGTCTGGAAAGGCGAAGGCGTTGAGATCTCTAACGGTGGTGCCGGTGTGGTCATGGACAACGCGATGTTAGTTCCAGGCCAAACCTTATATTTACATTTTAAACCAGGTGATGGAGTTCCTCCTTTTAATGCTATCTGCGAAGTTGTTTCTAAAAAATTCGAAGAAGGCGTGAAAGATAAAACTCAACCTATTAGATACGGATTAAAGTTTACAAGTGTGAGCCCCAACGCGCAGAAATTCATTCAAGAATTTACCAAGCAGCGCTACGAGGCCGCTTAATATTTTGTAGTTTGACGGTGAGCTCAAGCTCACCAAGTAAAATTGAAGAAGCACGCTCTAATATTCATGTACGCGGGATGAGCAACTAAGAAGTAAACGGCGAGGGCTGTACATGTGCAATGTTTTTAAAACATTACTGTTAATTTTTGTTGTCACCACTGTGGCGACTCCTGCTTTTGCGAAAACCGCAAAGAAGCAAGAGATGCCTCTTGAGACTCTCAAACTAGTTGAAGGCGATGAATCAGGTAACGAAGTAAAATCTGTAAAGACTGAACTGTTAGTTTCTAAGTCAGAAAAAACGGCTATCCAACAAGTTCAAAAACTAATTAAGCGTCACAAAAAGACTCGCTTAGAACCCGATCTTTGGTTTCGCCTGGCCGAACTTTACATGCGTCGTTCTAAAACAGAAAGATTCTTCGAAATTAACCGTCAATCAGAAACTGTTGTAAGTTTGGTTCCGGTTATTGTTAAAAAGGCGTCCTCAAGAGCCGCAATTACGGATGCCATTAAGACTTATGAACATATTCAAAGAGCTTTCCCATCTTATCACCGGATGGATTTAGTTATGTTTAACAACGCCTTTGCTCGTCAACATATCGGGCAAAGCAAAGAAGCAGAAGCGATCTACTGGGGCCTTATTAAGAAGTATCCATCTTCTGAACTTATTCCCGATTCTCACTTGGCGATCGGGGAACTTAATTTCGAAAGAAAGACGTTTAAGCATGCTTTAGATCATTTTATCGCGATCGAGAAATACCCTCATTCCAGAGTTTATCCGTACGGCTTATATAAGGCCGGTTGGACTTACTACAATTTACGTGAGCCTCTAGCGGGTATCAAAAAACTTGAAGAAGTTGTGGCCTACGGCCGAAAAATCGCGGCTGAAGGTATTGACTCAAGACTTGATCTTAGACGTGAAGCCTTAACTGATATGACCATCTTTTATGAAGACGTTTATGCTTCAAAAGATGCCTTCAAGTATTTCGAGAAACAAGCGAGCGAACTCGAAGTCGAACCTATCATCATGAAGTTATCTAAAATCTATGAGCGTCACTCGCGCTGGAATGATCGTGACATCATTTTAAGAGATATCTTAGCTCACAGACCTAAGTCAGAAGTCATTCCAGAAGTTTACAACGAACTTGTATGGAACTACGAACATATGAAGAACAAACCGGCCGCCGTTCGTGAGATGCAAGCCTTCTCGAAGCTTTGCAAATCAAACAGTGACTGGATGGAATCTCGTCCTCCTGCTCCTAAGGTACAAGCAAAAGGTGCAGAAAAATACGTACCTCCTTATGACCACTGTATCGAAATGCTGAGAGAGACTTCTCTTCGTTTAGCCGGCAAATGGCTTAAAACTTGGAAGAAAAACAGCTCGTTTCCTGAGTTTGCAGAAGCAGCTGAAAAATCTTTCGAGATCTACTTAGACGATCCAGGTAAAGGCGAAGAGCCCAACGAAGCTCGTTTTGCTTATGCTGAACTTTTATTCCAACGCGAAAAATTCCGTCAAGCTTCAAGCGAATATGCTCGCGTGAGCAAAGCGCCAGCAAAAGGAACTATTTCTCACGACGCAGGTTACGCGGCACTCCTCAGCTTAGAAAAAGCGGTGGGCGAGAAGTGGTCTGATGCTGATGAAAAGAACTTCCATGAGTTAGCAAAATCATATGTCGGCTCAAATCCTCAAGGTAAATTCGTTTTAGACGTTGAGTTTAAAATCGGTATGATTGCTTACGAAAAGTCTCGTTACGAAGAAGCCGCGCCAATCTTTTTAAAGTTAGGTGACCTTTTCGCAAAAGAAGAAAAAGGTCTGAAGTCACAAGACTTGTACCTTGATATCTTAAACATCAAAAAAGATTACAAAGGTCTTAAAGAATACTCAGCAAGCCTTATGAAGAAGGGCGTTACTCCTGAGCGTTCAGTGGCACTTAATAAGATCTATCAAGAAGCTTATTTCTTACAGATTCAGCATTTAGAAGAAAACAAAGCTTATGCTGAAGCTTTAAAAGAATATCGCAAGTTTGCAGACGAAAATCCAAAATCTGCTCTGGCAGAAAAAGCTTTATGGAACTCATTCCAGTTGCATTTCAAAATTCTTGATTATGCTGGTGGGGCAGATACTGGTGTTGTGTTTTATGAGCGTTATCCAAATTCAAAACAGGCTATGGATGCACTTCTTAAAACCGCTCAAACTTACGAGAGTATGGGTCAATTGAGCCAGGCCGCACTTGTGTTAGAAGATTTAGTAAAAGTCGACACCAAGCAAAGTCTAAAATGGAAAATGCTTGCAGCTGACTTCTACGCTCTAAGCTTTCAGGCTGGCAAAGCGCGACGACTTTACTCAGAACTTCGTACTCAAGGTAAAGCTGACGATCAAAAGCAAGCCTTTGAGAAATTGGTACTTTTAGAAAAGCAGCAACCCAACTCGCAAGAGTACAAAGTTCTCTTAGATCAAATTGTACGTAACGGTGTTCAGCCTCAAGCAAGTCTTGCCCACCTTCAAGTGGTAGAAGGTTTGTTCGAAGGTAAAAACTATGAGCGCACTTTTATCGAAGCTAAAAAGATCCTCAATATGGGTGGCAAGGCCTCTGAATATGCAAAGAGCCGAGCGCGATTTTTACAAGCTCGGATTCTTGAAGAAGAGTTCTTGGCTCAGAGTGTAAAAGCTCGACCTGACCGTATTGGTTTAGTGCTCGCTCTTAAGACCGAAAAGCTTGAAAAAGCTCAAGACGCTTATCAGTCAGCAATCCGTTACGGCGATCCTAAAGTAGCGGTTCAAAGCTTACAGCGGTTATCGAGTCTTTATACTCACTATGTTCAGTCACTTCGCTCAATGCCGGTGCCTGATGGCTTAACAAAACAAGATGAAGAAATGTTTAAAGGTGAAATGGACCGTTTGGCTATTCCGCTTGAAGAAAAAGGTGTTGAAACTATGGCTCAAGCTCTCCAGAACGCGAAAAAGTTTAATCTTCGCGATGGAACCATAGCCGACATTCAAAGAAGTTTAAGTTCACTCAATATGCAGGCGCCTCAGGAAATTCAGCTTCCTGTTGAAGCCCCTCAAGTGAGCTTGCCAGTACCACAAGGGGTTGGATCATGATGAATACACTGACAAGACTTTCAATTCTTACAGTTGTAAGCTCAGTGCTTTTTGGTTGCGCCAGCGCTCCCACTCAGCAGTCTGAAGCAAGCAAACACTATTCAAAAGGTCTGACCGTTTATAGCTTAAGTGAAGGCGATCAATGGCAAACTAAAACCTGCCCGAAGGCGGTAGGTAACAAATGGAAAGAGTCTTCTTGGAAGAACTTGATCCAAATGGCTAACGGTTGTGTTGTAGAAAAGAATTGGACTCAACTTGAAGAAGTCGGAAACCACCTTTCTCGCCAAGATCATTTAGCGCCTTGGGGTCCTTATTATTTAAGTCTAGCTGCAGAAGCTCGCAAAGATTATTCACGTGCGCTTTGGATGGTTGATTTAGCTCTTAAAAAGTCACCTGCATCGGGTCTTTTGAGCTATCAAAAAGGCCGTATTGTTTGGGCTCTTGAAGATTACACTCAAGCCATCGAACTTTTCGAGCAAGCATTAGCACATGATCCTAAAATTTTAGACGCTCATATGATGCTTGGCCAAGTGTATTACCGTGACCAAGATTTTAAGAAGGCCCAAAAGCATTTTACCGAAGTACTTTCTAAAGATGGCAGCAACTACATTGCGCTAGTGGGCATGGCAGAATGCGAACTGAAAGCGGGACGTACCGATAAGGCATTGAGCTTATTTACAAGAGCAGTTGGCCGAAACCCCGCAGATCTTTCTTTAAGATTAAGAGTGGCTTTCGTTCACGAAACAGTAGCTCAGAATCTTCCCGAAGCTCTCCAATCTTTTAAAGACATCCAGTCTTTAATGAAGCGTGGAAAACTCATGGGAAGCCTGTCTTTTGATTTAACTGGCAAGATCAAAGATCTTGAAAGCACGCTCAGCAAATTAGCATCTGCAGAACCCGCTCGTAAAACGGCTTCTGATGAGAAGGTGGCAAAATGAGAAACGTGATCGCATTACTAATGATCTTAGCTTTCGTATTCACCGGCACTACGGTGTTTGCAAAAGAAAAGAAGTTTAAAAAGACACAAGAAGTAAGCTTTGATGGCACCGACATTGACGGTGTGGTTCGAAGTCCAGACGGTTCTTACCTCGTGCAAAAGCGTGGTGTGGATTTTGTCCCTTTATATGAAGTGAAAAAACAATTTGATCAGAACATCAAAGATTCCATCGAGTATTTGAGGTAGGCCATGCGAAGAATAGAACTAGAATTAGAACATCGCTATAAAAACAAGTTTGTCGGAAAACACCGCCTTGTTTCTGGTGAAGGCCTTAAAGTTTTGGGATCTTCTCGAGATGCACACATCCGCCTATTAGGCGAAGACATCGATGGGATTCACGCTCTTATTGATTGCACAGATGGGCAGAAATGGTCGATTTCAGATCTTGGAAGCCAACATGGAACATGGGTTCAAAAACAACCCATCGTTGAACATGTTGTTGAAGGCGTCACGGTCGTAAATATCGGCGGACACCATCTTAAAATTATTCCTCGTGAAATTAACTCGGACCTTTTCACTGCAGACAAAGAAAATAATCAAGCGCCAAGTAAAGGTGCATTTATCTTTCACCAAGTCGTAGTTCGAAAAGCCGGGTTTGTATTTGAATCCGCTCTTCTCAACGAAGGCGAAACCTATACTTTTACCCATGCTGGAGAAACTCATCAGTTTAAAACTCCAGAGAAAATGGATGAGTGGAAGAAAACTTCAGTTGGCGATTACACTGTTCAGCAGCGAAAAGTTCGTAGTGAACGGATGGATGAGTCGAATTCAGATAAGCTTAAGAACTTTCTAGTGCCTGAGCACAAGGCTCCTTTCTTGATCGCCTTTTTGATGGTGTTCATATTTATGGGAATCTTTGTCTTTATGCCTGAAGCTCCCAAAGACGAAATGAAAGAAGTTAAGCCAGAGAATCAATACACGCGAATTATCTTTGACGCTAAAAAAGTTAAAGAGAAACGTGCCGAAGCTGAGAAACAAAAGAAACACGTCGTAGGACAGATGAAGAATATCCCAGAGAAGAAGAACGCAACTGGTTTTGAACAGGCTCAAGCTTCTGCTAGAAAGTCTTCAAGCGCTAAGGTTGTAAATAACCTTAAAGCGGCAGGCTTAAGTGCACTCATCGGGAAGATCTCAAAACGCGCAGCTAAGAACGCAGACTTCATTCAAGCAGCAGGTAAAACTCCTGATAACGCGGGAACGGGCCGAGCTCTTGGTCTAGGTGGCGGTTCAACTCTCAACCCAGACGGCCGCGGTATTGCGAGCGGTGAGGGTGAAAAGATTGGCGGCGTCGGAACGTCTGGTAAAGGCGGCGGTTCGTCGGCTTATAAAGGTGTTGGTGGGTTAAGTTTAGGTAACGTGGGTAACGCTACCGTTGGAGTATTAGAAGAAGAAACCGAAGTAGAAGGAGGACTTGATCGCGATGTGATTGCACGCGTGATCCAGTCTCAGTTAGGTCAGATTAGGTATTGCTACGAGAGACAATTGAGCGCAAGCCCCGAACTTTACGGAAAGGTTAAAGTAAAGTTCACAATCGGTGCAGCAGGTTCAGTAGTAGCTCAGGCAATTGGAACAACATCATTAAACAACGCCATGGTCGAGGGATGTATTTTGAGGCGAATAGCAGGGTGGCAGTTTCCTACCCCTAAGGGTGGAACACAAGTTATTGTGTCATATCCATTCTTGTTTAAGAGTACTCAATAATAGAGAACTCTTAATCAAGTTATTGATAGAAGCATAATGACGGCTCCTGCGCTTTCTCTTGAAAGGGGAAGGGTATGCGCTTTCATAATACAAAATTAGCTCTTACAACAGGAGCTTTGATTACTTTACTTTTAACTTCAGCTCACGCTGAAGCGCAAAGCAAAGCTAAAAACAAAGCCAGTGCAAAAGCGCCAGCAAAAAGTAGCTCTGTTAAGTCTGAACCGACACAACAGCCAGCTCCCGAAGCGGTTTCTACACCGGCCGAAACCAAGGTCAATGGAGAAAAGACAGACAAAGTCGACATCTCCGATCTTGAAAATAAATACTGGGCACCCAAAGATACAGATTTTAGCGTGGTACAAAACCGTACCTACACTAAAGAAGGTAAATTTGGATTAGCTCTTCAAGGTGGTCTGTTAGTAAATGACGGCTACTCTGACGGTACAGTCTACTCCGGTTCATTGAATTACTTCTTCACTGAACGTCACGGGATGGAATTCACCTATACAGGTGCGGATCTTAAAGAAAACGATTCTACAAAAAGTCTCGTAGGATTCGTCGGCGGAGTAAAACCCGACTACGGTCAAATGACAGGCTATTACGGCGTGTCTTACAACTGGGTTCCTTTCTACGCTAAGATGAGTGTTCTCGGTAAAAAGATCATCTATTTCGACATGGCTTTCAGCCCTGCAATCGGAATGATGAGCTACGATCAGATGACACTTTCTGGCAGCCAAGGGAAATCAGCTTTAGCTTACGGTTTTGATATCACCCAGTACTACTTTTTGAGCCAAAACTTTTCGATTCGTTTTGATTTAAGAACAAGATGGTACGACGAGGACGTTGCGAAATACTATAGAGACGCAACAAGCGGACTTGATGAAGGTGTTACTTTCAGAACTAAATATAACAATAACACTCAATTATTATTGGGCGTGAATTTCTTCTTCTAAGGGGTAGCCTATGATGGCGCGAGTCTGTTTAATATTATTGGTCGCAATGACTTTTGCTTTTGAAGCAAAAGCAGGTTTTAGCGATCCCACAACGGTGGTTGAAGATTCTCACCTGACAATTAATCGTCAGGGTTCTGAGTCGACTATCAATAAGGTCACCGACAAAGTCACCAATAAGGTGAAGGACCTGTGGGATTCTGCAAAACAAGCTTTTGGATCTGATAGCAAACAAGTTGCAAAAAAACCGGCACCCGCGCCAAAAACTACAACAGCCCAAAAACCTGCGGTAGTGAACCCTACACCACAAGTGAGCGACCAACGAGTAAACGAACTTGCGGGATCAATGCCTGCATATCAAACCGAAAAAGGTATTAGTAATAAGGACGTTGAAAAAGCAAAAAGCACTTTAGCTCCAGGCCTCACCCGAGTCCTAGAAGCGGGCCGACCTGCTCAAGCTGGAATTCCTAAAAATAAAGTCGGAGTTCCTCAATTTCCCATGTTTGATGAAGCCAAAAGAAAAGACAAAGCTGGAAAGCTAAAAACAGTTCGTATTCCTAAAAAAGTGATTCCTCGACTGGATATCGGGCAAGAGCCTAAGATCTCTAAAAATGATTTTATGCTACCCAAAGTCAACTTTCCTTTGGCGTCACTTCAAGATCCAAAGCCTTTGAAGTCTCCGAATATGGTTCCGGGACCAGATATTTCTCGTCACACTGCTCGCAAATTTGTTGCAGCCGTTCCTGTTAAGAATTTCGAGACTCTGTCTCGAGGTATTGACCGTGTTGTGACAAAAGAAACCGTTAACAAGATTGTTTGGAAGACTCTTCCTGAACAAAAGATTGC
>CAZDFM010000071.1:0-8681 GCA_964504465.1 uncultured Pseudobdellovibrionaceae bacterium
TTAAGACCACGAATCATATTTTCAACTTCAAGCGGAACTAAATCAGAAATCGACTGTTCGGCTCGCATACGACGACGGATCTCAGTTCCAGAAATATCCATGTCATCTAGCTGAACAAAATGGATGCTTGAGTTATTCGTAAGGAGCGCCGTGTTTCCGTCAAAATCTTCAACTAAGCTTCTTAAGCCGGGTGGAAAGGTTTCAGCCTGCGAAGGAAGTTCTGTGCCAGGACGTGAAGTCACAACCAAACGCGCAAGCTGAATAATTTTTTGATAATCCTTCCAGCGATCGAAACTATCGAATTGGTCCATACCAATTGTGAGATACCACTCGACGTCAGGCTCTGAGTCTATCAGCGACTGCAAAGTTTCAATTGTCCAGCTGACGCCTTTGCGTTGAATTTCGCGATCATCAACTTTGAATTCATCAGAATACTGTTCTAATGCAGCTTCGACTATTTTCAGGCGCTGCTCAGGCTCAGGGCCATGCAGAGGCTGGCGAAAAGGACTTTGAAAGGCAGGAATGACCCGCATTTCATCTAGGCCTAACTCTTCTTTTACGGTCCGTAGACTGTTGAGATGTCCGTTGTGGAAAGGATCAAATGTACCGCCGAATATTCCAACTTTCATAACTACTCTTTCTCAGGCTCTTGATAAACAAATTTGCCCATTTCAAATACGAGTTCTTTTAAATTCTTGCGCGTAGCCGCCGAAATAAAGAAGACGTCAACGTTTGCTTCCTTCTTAAATTTTTGACTTAAACTCCGCATATCAACATCTGATAATAGGTCAATTTTATTGAGAACCACAATTTGTGGTCTATCACTTAAATTAACATAATCAGGTTCAGCATGCTTTGTTTCATCGTGCGCTTTGAGTTCACCCATAATATCAAAATACGCCTCAAGCGGATCTTGAGCTGCCATAGGTGAAGCATCAACTAAGTGTACAAAGATCTTGGTGCGCTCAATATGTCTCAAGAATTGGCTGCCTAATCCGACCCCTTGTGATGCGCCTTTAATAATTCCAGGAATATCGGCGACAACAAAGTTCTTCTCTGAGGTGAATCTGACAACACCTAAATTCGGAATCAACGTCGTAAAAGGATAGTCTGCAATTTTCGGTCGTGCGGCTGAGATTGCTGATATCAATGTCGACTTGCCTGCGTTTGGCATTCCGACCAAACCCACATCGGCAAGTAACTTCAGTTCAAGTTTTAAATAGGCCTCTTCACCCGCCATACCTTTTTGCGCAACAGTAGGAGCTTGATTCACGCTCGATTTATAAAAAGGATTACCGCGCCCACCAATTCCACCTCTCAAGAAGACGAACTCGCCTTCTTGACCCATGTCGCGAATCACTTCGCCTTCGACAGTTTTAATTATGGTTCCGGGAGGAACATTGATGATCATGTCTTGGCCATCAGATCCAGTGCAGTTTGCACCTTTTCCGGTCTCGCCATCTTGAGCTTTATATTTTTTCTGATATTGGTGATCGAGAAGTGAGGACACTCCCCTGTCGACACGAAAGATAATGTCGCCGCCTTTGCCGCCATCGCCGCCATCAGGCCCGCCGCGTGCAATCATGGCTTCACGGCGAAAGCTTACAGCTCCTGCGCCGCCTTTGCCTGAGGAAACATAAATCGTCGCTTCATCTACAAACTTCATCGGTCATTTTGGCCGGATTACTCTGGCGCTTCCTTTTGGTAAAAAAAAAGGCCTCTCAAAAGAAAGGCCTCTTCTTGTAGTGCCGTTTGCCTCAAGTGCCTTAAGCAGACTTAGGGTAAACGCTCACTTTAAACTTCAGTTTGCTTACGCGCTCAAATTTAACTGCGCCTTCGATAACTGAATAGATCGTGTGGTCTCTGCCCATTTTAACATTTGTACCAACTAAGAACTTAGTTCCGCGTTGGCGAATCAAAATCATTCCAGGTTTAACAGGTTGTCCACCGAAACGTTTAACGCCTAAGCGTTTACTCTGTGAATCCCGTCCGTTCTTCGTACTACCCGCGGCTTTCTTCGATGCCATTGACTTACTCCTTCGCTAAATCCGTTACCGACTCTTGGAGCCGGTAAACGTGCTGTCTCAATTACTTAGTTTTCTTTTTAGTTTTTTTGCCTGCTGATTTTTTCTTCGCGGCTTTTTTGCCACCAGATTTTTTCTTAGCAGTTTTCTTTTTGCCGCTGGCTTTTTTAGCAACTGTCTTCTTCTTAGCTGCTTTAGGAGCGGCTTCTTCTTTTGCTTTTCTTGCAGCAGGAGCTTTCGCCTCTTTGCGAGCTACAGCTTGAGCCTGAAGGCGCTCTTCGCGTTTCTCTGGAGAGTAAACTTTTGCTTCGCTGTCGGCTTTAAGAGTTTGGCCTTCAGGAGAAGTGATCGCTTTAATGAAAAGCTCAGTATAAAGCTGACGGTGACCTTGCATACGGCGGTAACCTTGGCGACGCTTCTTTTTGAAAACTAAAACTTTAGGGGCTTTAGCTTGATTAGTTACGACGACTGTTACTTTTGCGTTGCTTAATGTTGGCGAACCAACAAAAGTTTTATCTCCACCGACAACCAAAACTTCAGCTAAATCAAATTCAAAACCAAGTTCGCCTTCAATTTTCTCAACTCTCAGGACTTCACCAGGCTGAACTTTATATTGCTTCCCGCCCGTGCGAATAATGGCGTACATTGTGTTACCTCCACAGAAATATGTGCTAAGCCTCAGATAACTGCCACGGCGTATCAGTCCTGTCAATCACTTAGGCCAATAATTGAGCAACGTCTGAAGTCTCTTATTTAGTATCAACTTCGCTAAGCTTAGCCTTGCTTTCTAACCTGAAGTTAGAAGCTCGGCTTGAGTGGCGTCGTGAATGTATGAATTTCAAACTGCTCTATATGGTAATTGGGTTCGACCTTAAAAGCGACTGATCGTTTAAGTTTTTTCTCAATGAACTCAAGGGTTTCGGATTCTTCAGCATAAATCCAATCCGCAACGTCAGAATGGCAATGGGCCACCGTTGTCAGATCCTCACCACTGCGTTGGACTTCGCGTTCGAGATCTCTAAAGATCTCGTTAGCCACTGTGACTTTACGCTTCACATAGCCTTTTCCATCACAATAAGGGCAAGGTTCGCAAAGAGTTGAAACTAGGCTTGGTCGAATTCTTTTTCGGGTCATTTCGACCAGACCGATTTCAGACATCGACACAATCGAGGTTTTGGCTAAATCTTTTTGGAGTTCAAGCTCCAACTGGCCCATGAGCTTTTCTCGATGAGCGATCTTTTCCATGTCAATAAAATCAATGATGATGATACCGCCGCAATTTCGGATTTTAAGTTGGTGGGCGATCTCTTTTACAGCCTCTAAATTTGTTTTTAGAATAGTATCTTCTAAATCTTTTTTCCCAACGTAGCGCCCTGTATTTACATCCACCACAACTAATGCCTCGGCCTCGTCGATCACGATGTAGCCACCTGACTTAAGCCAGATCTTGCGGTCGAGAGATCGCGAAATTTCGAGGTCAATATCATAGAGATCAAAGAGAGGAGTTTCTTGGTCGTAGAATACAATGTTGTTTTTAAACTTCGGCATAAACTGAGCGACAAAAGCTGAGACTTTTTTAAAAACTTTTGCATCGTCGACAATTACTTTTTCGACTTTTTCGCTTAGTAGATCTCTTAAAGCTCGAAGCTCTACGTCCATTTCAGAATGAATGAGCCCTGCGGACTTTCTTTTGTCATAGCCCTTTTGGACTTCTTTCCAAAGCCGATTGAGGTAATCCAAATCTGACCGGATGGCTTCTTCACTTGCACCATCGCCTGCAGTTCGGACGATGAGCCCACCTTCTGTTACTAAAGGTTCCACGATTTTTCTAAGACGTTCTCGCTCTTCTTCACCTTCGATTTTACGTGAAATTCCAAGATGTTTAATTGTGGGCATGTAAACAATATTTCGCCCCGGGAGCGACATATGCGTTGTAATGCGTGCGCCCTTCGTACCGAGAGGATCTTTTGCCACCTGAACTAAAAGAAACTGTCCCTCATGCAAAAGATCTTGGATGGGAACTCGTTCTTCTTCAGGGGCTTGGGGACGGCCTTCTTCATGAAGTTCGTCTTCAGCATTTTGACTTGTTTCTTCGTCATCGATCAGAAAGTTTCGACTTGACTCAATGTCGTCCCTTACATCGCCTACATATAAGAAAGCCGCTCGGTCTAAACCGATATCGACGAAGGCGGCCTGCATTCCGGGTAAAACTCGGACAACCTTACCTTTAAAAATTGAGCCAACTAAGGTCGGGCTGGTTTTTCGTTCGATCTTTAGATCGGAGAGAACTTCGTCTTCGACGTAGGCGACTCGAGTCTGGTTGGGTCGGACATTTATGAGAATTTCTGAGGGCAAACTGGACCTCCGTCGAGCAAAGCCTAAAGTATCAGTCTAGAAAGAGAAGCGTCAAGCACCGGCACCTCAATGCTTTCACCCTAGTTTCCGATAGATAGTATGCAGTTCGGCTCCTTTTTGGAGCTCAAAAACTGGGGAGACGTTATGGCCGAAATAGATAAGTTATTCAATTTTATGATCACTCAAAATGCTTCTGACATGCATTTGTCGTCGGGTGCTCCGCCAATGTTCCGGATTCATGGCGAAATGGTCAAAATGAATCATCCCGAACTGAATAACGAATCTATTCAAGCGCTGGTTTTTGAAATCTTGAACGACAAGCAAAAACGGCAGTTCGTTGAAGGTTGGGAGCTCGACTGCAGTTACAGTTTACAAAACGTTGCCCGCTTTAGGGTTAACGTCTTTATGCAGCGGCGTGGATTGGGCGCGGTCTTTCGAGTGATTCCGACCGAAATCAAATCTGCCGAACAACTAGGACTACCTAAAGAACTACTGAATTTAGTAAACGTTCCCAGAGGACTTGTCCTTGTAACAGGGCCAACAGGTTCAGGGAAGTCGACCACTCTCGCGGCACTCCTACATACGATCAATCTAGAACGCAAAGAACACATTTTAACCATCGAAGATCCGATCGAGTTTGTGCATGAAAATCGCGGTTGCCTAGTAAATCAGCGCGAAGTTTCAAGCCACACGAAAAGTTTCGCAAACGCCCTTAAAGCTGCTCTTCGAGAAGATCCAGATATTATTCTCGTAGGTGAGATGCGAGATTTAGAAACCATTCAGCTTGCGATGACCGCAGCGGAAACTGGTCACTTGGTTTTTGGAACACTTCATACAAGTTCTGCGGCAAAAACTGTTGACCGTATCATTGACGTTTTTCCTGAGGTACAGCAGGCACAAGTAAGAGTAATGCTCGCAGAAAGCTTGCGTGGAGTAATCGCACAGACACTTTTCCCTCGAGCTGACAAACCGGGCCGAGTTGCCGCACTTGAAGTCTTAGTAAATACACATGCGATCGGAAACTTAATTCGAGAAGGAAAAACGTTTCAAATCCCGTCTGCTATGCAAACTGGGTCTGACGTGGGAATGATCACTTTTGAATCTTCTCTCAATCGATTAGTGCATGAAGGTAAAGTTAAAAAAGAAGATGCAGACAATTTCTTAGGTCGTAAAAAACACGGCGCTGAAGCTGGTGGCGGACACGGTGGGCATGCTAGTCCCGCATCAAAAGCCGCGGGTTCGCGTCCTGCACCTGTGAGAGGGGGCGACGATGGTGGAATTAAAATCACCTCGACATCCTCGTCAGCAGACTCAGGTCTACTAGGAAACTTAGGTTTCAAAAAGAAATCTGGCTAGAATTATCGGTGCTGAATCCATAATGGACAAGGCGCCGAGCGTACTAGTTGTCGAGCAAGACTCCCCATAAGATTCGCGTTGAGCGCATCGGACTCTGTGAGTAGTGCAATTAAATCTACGTTTTCAGCTTCAGCAGCTTCAAGTACTCCATGTTCAAGAGAGTTAAGGCTTGAACTCATCAAAAATTTCGCGTCAACACCCTGTTCTTGAAATTTTTGAATCATTCTGTCCCCTTCTTTTTGTCTTTTGAGAGCTTCTTCTTGCCGCATAGATTCAAACGACACCCAGCCTCCACCAGTAATTGCCAAGCCGGATTGGATAAAGGGGTCTACGGCGTTTATGAGTCTGTGATACAAAACCAACTTAATCGAATTCTCTTTTAACCAAGGAATTTGTTTGTTGATGAAGAACTTCGAGGCTCTCGAAAAATTCGTCGGAAATAAAGCCACTTTAACATGTTTAAGTTGATGCTCTGGAGGCACAACAAGTAGCGGAGTGTGAGAAGCTAAAAGTGCCGTTTCTGTGAAACTTCCGGCGACCCATCGGCTGAGACCACTCCGACCATGCGTCGTCAGCACCAGAGGAGCGGAGCCGTTTTTTTTGGCGTAATCGAGGAGTGTTTTTAATTCTTTTTTCTTTCCTCCACTTTTACTCATGAGAATTTTGGGTTCTAGAAAAGAAGCATCACCATATTTTTCTGCCATTGATGCCAATGCTCGCCTGAGGCGCGGCATTTGCGAAGACTGGAGTTCATCAGATTCTTCTTGGAGCGCATGAAGCCCATCGGGAGTTAAAATAAATACGGGTTCAACGGGCCGGTCCCACAATTTCCCAAGAGCTTGAGCTGATTTTGCGCCCTCTTTTAATCTGGATTCGTCATCTGAAAGAGCGTCAAGAGCCCATAAAACTTTTGATGCTTTGATTTTTGCATGAGCTTCTTTTCTCATTTCAGTCCCCTCCATCCTTGGTCGATTCATAGTACCAGGTTTAAAGGATTGAGATGTCAGGAGCTCGAAGTGTTTGTTACAAGAAATGTACACAAACTTGGAGAAGAGCCGTCATCTAAACGGCACACGGATGATTCAGAATCAAAACGTCCAGCTATAACCAAATTGAGGAACATAACTGGTTCCTGAAGCCATAGTTTTGTCAGCCAACATTTGCATTTCGAGCTCTGTGTTTGTGCCATAAAAATCTTTTGGTTTCGTTGTGGCCTGATAGGCGGTGTAGCCCGCGCCAACAAACACCCCAATTGCGGCACCGATCCCAATATTATTCAGCTTTTCTTGGGGGCGGCCATAAAAGCTTAAGGTGCTCAAACCTAAAACTGCACCCGCGAGACCCGCAAATACGATTGTCGCAATTTGTTTTCGAGGTCCTGAAACCTTAGAGGTGTCGGATCCTTGGGCTAACGAAGCCGGAGTCGAAATTGACAATGTAAAGAGCGAAAGAATTAAGACAAGTTTTAAACTTCTAATCACGGCGCACTCCATCTTTGACGATCTTAAACTCACTTTCATTATCATCTAAGCTGAGCGTTAAGTTTTCAATCTTAAAGCTTTCAACCTTAGAGAGATGTGGACCTTTTTGCAGGACTTTTTTAAATTCGTCCAACACGTGGGGAGCGCCCGTAGCGGTTCCTTCTACACGGCCATCTGGTAGGTTACGCACCCAGCCGACAATCTGGAGGCGATCTGCTTCACGTTTTGTGAAGGCCCTAAACCCTACTCCCTGTACATTTCCTTCAATTAAAAAATGAATCTTCGACTTCATTTCTTTGTTTCCCATCGGAAGTTGATATGGCGTTCTGAGAACTAAATTTTTCCTGCCATTTCGTTTGAATTACCATAGACTCAGTCTGCTCCAAAGGGAGGGAAAAGACATGGTTAACAAAGTATCCCTGACGCGAAGCGGTCCTGAACTCGCTAAAATGATCGACCATACCTTGCTAAAGGCAGAGGCCGGACCCGAAGAAATTACTCGTCTGTGTGAAGAAGCAAAAGAATGGGGATTTTTCTCTGTCTGCGTAAACCCCTGTTATGTAACTTTGGCTCAAGAACTGCTTCTCATTTCAGATGTTAAAGTTTGCACGGTCGTTGGGTTTCCCTTAGGCACAAACGAAACACAAGTGAAAGCCTTTGAAGCTCAGTGCGCAGTTGAGCAAGGTGCACATGAAGTCGATATGGTGATTAATATTGGAGCGCTAAAAGCTGGAAATACAAATCTCGTTCAAGCAGATATTGGTGCGGTTGTTTCAGCAGCAAAAGGTGCAACCGTAAAAGTGATTTTAGAAACTTGCCTTCTCTCCCCTGACGAAATCGAACTGGCTTGCAAACTCAGTCTTGAAGCTGGCGCTCACTTCGTAAAAACTTCTACTGGAATGAACCAGCGAGGCGCTCTTGTTGAGGAAGTCCAACTCATGCGAAAAACTGTAGGCTCAAAGTTTGGAGTTAAAGCCAGTGGTGGCATTCGAGATTTGAACTCGCTCTTAGCCATGGTTGAAGCTGGGGCGAATCGAATTGGAAGTAGCTCAGGGATTGAAATACTGAAAGCTTTGGAAAAAGAAAAATGAGTCTTCGCCTCAACCCTGTTGAGATTATCCAGGCAAAAAAACGGGGACAAATTCTTACACGCCAACAACTTCAAGATTTTCTGCACGGCTATCTAAACGGCGAGGTCGAAGAATACCAGCTTTCAGCTTTTTTGATGGCTATTTGGTTTAAAGGCCTCAGCGAAGAAGAAACATTTGCTCTTACCGAAGTAATGCGCGACTCAGGTGAAACTGTAAGTTTCGCCTCCGCAGAGAAAATCTTCGTTGATAAACATTCAACGGGCGGAGTGGGCGACAAGACAAGTTTAATTTTAGCACCACTTGTGGCCGCCGCTGGAGTTTCGGTACCTATGATGGCTGGCCGTGGCCTTGCTCACACTGGCGGCACCTTAGAT
>CAZDFM010000072.1:0-8652 GCA_964504465.1 uncultured Pseudobdellovibrionaceae bacterium
GTGTTAACGAAGGTTCAAGAAAATGTGTGATTTTGCGCTGTAGACGCAGGAGTCCCGCTTGTCTCTAACGCAAGACGAGGATAAGTAAGGATATGCAAAAATTGATGCTCGCAAAACCCCAAGCTCAGCTTCTTTGGATGGAGGCCCAAGGCCTGATTCAACCAAAACCTTTCGGCACGGGCTCGTCTGCGGTTCATAAAGCGATTAAAAAGTTAGGTTATGTTCAGATCGACACCATCAATGTCATCGAACGCTGTCATCACCATATTCTTTACTCACGAATTCCTGGTTACAAACGAACTGACCTCCATCGCGCTCAATCAATTGAAAAGAATATTTTTGAAGCTTGGACCCATGCCTTGGCTTATGTGCCAACCGAAGACTTTCGCTACTTTGTACCGGGGATGAAAGCCTTTAAGAAAGAACCAAAAGCTTGGTTTGGCCAAGTGAATCCGCTTGAGTTCAAAAAGGTCCTAACAATTATCAAAAAAAATGGGCCGATCTCGATTCGCGACGTAAAAGACGATGTGTTAGTTGAGAAAAATCATCCTTGGGCCAGTCGTAAACCCACAAAACGTTTACTTCAATATGGCTTTCATACCGGGGACCTTGTCGTAAGCGAACGAATCGGAATGTTAAAAAAGTACGAGATTGCCACTCGTCATTTTGCTTGGACTCAAAAACCAAAAGCGGCCAGCGCAGGTGAAATTCTCAATTACCGAATTGATCGTGCTCTTAACAGTCAGTCGCTCGTTTCGTTAGATTCAATTTGCCATTTGATTCCCAGGTTAAAGCCACAAGTCGAGCAACTCCTCGAAGGGCGTGTCAAAAAAGGTGCTTTGGTGTCAGCTGAGCTTAAAGGTTTAGAAGGTAGTTCTTATTGGATGAAGCCCGAACTTCTCGATCACAAGCCCAGATTTGAACAAGAGCGCGTTCATATATTTTCGCCATTTGATCCCTTGGTCATTCAGCGAAAGCGGCTTAAGGCGTTCTTTGACTACGAACATCTTTTTGAGGCCTACGTCCCAAAAGAAAAACGAAAGTTTGGATACTTTGCGCTCCCGGTCTTTTTAAATAATGAGATAGTGGCAGTTTTAGATCTGAAAACAGACCGAAACTTGAAAAAACTTCGAATTGAGCAGTGGAGCTGGCTCCCTAAGCAAAAATCAGCAGAACGAAAACGCAAGATCGAAGAAGAACTTGAAAGCTTTGAGCGTTTTCAACTAGAGTGAGCGAAACCACACTTAAGCGAGACTTCGAAATGGCCCAAACCTTTAAAACAGTTTTTCCAAGTACAATTTATCACAGCCGCCTCTCTCCAAAACTTGCGAAGAACTTAAACCGAGATCTCACGCAAGAGATCGAAGCGCTCGAACAACTCGACGGGCAGGGAGTTCATTGGAGTAAAAATCATTACAGTGGCGGGTATTCAAGTTATTCGTCTATGGATAAGCTCCACGAAACCTCTCCTAACTTTGGCGAACTTCGAGAGTTACTTAAGCCTCACGTAAAAGCTTACGCCAAACAATTGCACTGGGACCTTCATGGGAAAAGACTCGAAATGACCACCTGCTGGGCCAATTCAATGGGCTTTGGGACTCATCACACGATGCACACCCATCCACTATGTGTAATCAGCGGCGTTTACTACGTAACCGTTCCCAAGGGATCAAGCGCCTTAAAATTCGAAGACCCACGCTTAGGTTTCTTTATGGCAGCTCCACCACGAAAACCAAACGCACCCGAGAGCGTACAAAATTATATTTCAATCCCACCGGTCGCCGGTGAATTCCTGCTCTTCGAAAGCTGGATGCGCCACGAAGTCCCACCCCACAGAAGCAAAGCCCCACGCCTTAGCATCAGCTTCAACTACGAATGCTTTTAAATGGTCTACTCCGGCGCCGGAGTGGAAGCATCGTGAGACGACTTCTAAGCAGGAGAAGTTCTAAACGTATTTAAAACTCATCGGAATTTTAACATCAGGGTGCAAGCTGCGGTGGACGGGGCAGGTTTGGGCAATTTGCTCAAGTTTGCTGCGTTCATGTTCGGGGAGGCTTGCGGGGAGTGTGATGTTTAAAGTGAGGGAGGCAATTTTGCGGGGTTTGTCTGTCATCTCTTTGGTGACTTCGGCTTTGGCGCCTTCGATGGAGAGACCATCGCGTTCTGCAAAGATTGCCATGGTCGTCAATGCACAACTTGCGAGAGCTGCACCCATAAGATCGGTGGGCGAAAATCTTTCGCCTAGACCGTTGTTGTCTTTTGGTGCGTCGGTTTCAATTTTTGAGCCTGATGGCTCATGAGTCAGTTCGCAATGTTTTTTGCCTTGATACAAAGCCGTAGATTTAACCATGCTTCTTCACCTCTTGCTTAGGTGGTAGTAGCAATGGCGGGGAGTTAAATCAAAAGCTTTTCAATCTCGTTGGCCAAAAACTCACTCGCAGGGCTTGCGATATGCAAGCCATCAGGGACTAAGGTGTCGAGAGTATACTTCTTGCCTTCATGCAGAATGAAACCATCTGTCAAAGTCTTCACTAATATTTGGTTGAGAGGTAAAAGCTTACAAGCTTTATAAGACGCACAGGCATCAGTTAGCCTCTTGTTTATGGCAGTCAGACTCGGCTGCATGTGTGGCATTAAGGCCGGAACTTCTCCTAAGACCAGTGGAATATTTTTTTCTGAGGCACTCGCAATAAGTTTATCGATCGCTTTTAAAGATTCGCCCGGCGAAGTGGCAAACGTGTCCCAGAAAAATAAATCCATCCCGATGATCACACTTCGATCTTTGAGCACCGAATCGTTCACGCGGCTTAGTACTTCTCGGCCAGGCCGGCCATTCACGGCAACCACTTTAATTCGGTCGGCAGTCGTGTGCCGAAGCGCCAGCCGCTTTCCGGGGCTCGCAGTAAAATGATCTGCACTTACGCTTGCGCCCACGATTAGAGGCCTCTCGAGCACATTCTTCAGATTGTTTTTAGAGGCCGCTTGTACCTCAGTAAAAGTAGTAAAAGTCATAATTAAAATTGCCTTTGATAATAAAGAGATCGTTTTCACTCAGTAAACCTGTGGCCGATTGAATAGCTGTCTACTAGACCTTTAAATAAATTTTGCGAATTTCATAATTCATCGAAAAATTTGCTCCTCGCTCTGAAACCCGCCATAATGGCGGCGATGACGGTCATACGTAAACTTAAAAAAGTTCACAAAAACTTAACAGTGTGTAGAGCCTGTCCCGAAATGTGTGGGACACCAGTACACGGCCCGGCCATTGAGACGTCAATTATGTTAGTGGGTCAGGCACCGGGGCCACACGAAGCGAGTTTCGGTCGCCCGTTTGCATACACCTCCGGTAAAACCCTTTTTAAATGGTTGGGCTCAGCTACAAACTTAAACGAAGATGAGCTTCGCCAACGAATTTATTTTTCGGCAGTCGCTCGTTGCTTTCCGGGTAAAAATACAAAAGGAGCAGGTGACCGAGAACCCAACCAAGAAGAAAAAGAAAGATGCCGCCCACATCTCAAAGGAGAAGTTGAGGCTCTAAAACCGAAAACTATTTTAGCTGTCGGAAAACTCGCCATCAGCGAAGTTTTGGGACCGGAGCTTTTTCCAAAGAATGCAACTTTAGCAGAGGTCGTGGGTAAGAAGTTTAAAGTCAGTTATTTTAATCAGCCGGTTGAAGTGATTCCTCTTCCGCACCCAAGCGGGGTCTCTCGATGGACTATGACCGAACCAGGAAAATCGAAACTAAAAGAAGCTTTACGCTTAATTAAGATTAAGTAATGACGGCGATTACCAAATAGGTTCATGATATCCGTAGCACTAGTTTAAGAAGCTATGAGAGGAGTCAAAGTCGTGTATACCATCATCATTCATGGAGGCGCCGGCGCCATCTCTCCGGATCGTTACACACCTGCTGAAATCAAAGCTTTTGAAACAGGCTTAAATGAAAGCCTCAATGCAGGTTACAAAATTTTAGCAGATGGTGGAACTGCACTTGATGCAGTTTCGGCAGCCGTGATCTCTCTTGAAAATTCTCCGCTCTTTAATGCCGGCCGTGGAAGTGTTCTTTGCGCCGATGGACGTATTCAAATGGATGCGGGCCTTATGTGCGGAAAGAGCCATAGCTGCGGGGCAGTCACCTTGGTCGAAAGAATTAAGAATCCCATAGTGGCCGCACGTCAAGTCATGGAAAAAACCCGGCATCGTTTGCTTGGCGGAAGAGACGCCGAAGCTTTTGCCGCAGAACAAGGACTCGAACTAATGGATCCCGAATACTTTCATACTGAGCTTCGCGCAAAACAATTAACTCAGGCGCAAAAACAGGGCCTTGTCCTCTTGGATCACGACAATGACGACTCAAACACCGTGGGGGCTGTAGCCTTAGATCAGTTCGGTAATATAGCCGCCGCGACTTCAACAGGCGGAATGACGAATAAACTACCAGGCCGAGTTTCTGATACTTCTATCATTGGAGCCGGCACGTTTGCCGATAATAACACTTTAGCCTTTTCAGCAACAGGAACAGGTGATGTCTTCATTCAAAACGTGAGCGCACACGATGCACATGCGCGAATTGCCTACAAGGGCGAGAGTCTCACGCAAGCATGTGACGCCGTTCTGGCCGACGTCTTAACTCGAGGCGGTGAAGGTGGAGTGATTGCTCTGAATAGTAAGGGCGAAACTTATTTGGGTTTTAACTCGGCTGGAATGTTTAGGGCATTAAAGTCGGACACTGGTGAAACCTTAATTAAAATTTTCTAACTGCCGTTTAAACGACAAAGTCTGCGATGAGCGGAAGATGGTCCGACAGCCGGCTCCAGGGTTTACCCCGAAATACTTCCGCCCCCATAAGACCGCAATCTTTAAAGTAGATTCGATCTAATGGCAGAAACGGAAACACGGATGGAAAGCTCTTTGCGTAATATCCATGCCCGTCTAAGAACGCTTCTTTAAAATGCGAGGACAAAAACTTAGCATCCATGAAGTGAGACCTCCAGTCGTTAAAATCGCCCGCCAAAATAAAGGGAAATTTTGCACCGTATTCTCTTTCTAAAATTTCTTCGAGTTTATCCATTTGAACCGAGCGTTCATTGTGCGATAAACCTAGATGAAGTGAGCCTATATGAAGCTCTTGCCCTTCGGGGAGCTTTAGGGTTGCGAGCAATAAACCGCGATTTTCGTAACCAGACTGTGATAAATCATAAAACTCTTCGTTAATAATGGGAAACCGACTCACTATCGCGTTGGCCTGCCGGCCTGTTGCCCCCAGCTTTAATTCTCGGCAGCACCAGTAAGAGCCTTCACCGAAAATTGATTCTAATCCGCATTGCGAAAAACTTTCGGGAAACCAGACTTCTTGTAAACACAAAACGTCAAAATTGATCTGCTCTAAAGCTCGCACCATGCGAGGGACTATGGGACGACCTCCGAACGAAACACCTCTGTGAATATTGTAAGTCATCAGCTTAAACTGCATAGGCGAATCGCTTTTTTACTTTGTAAATGGCGTAGCCGAAAAAACCAACAAGTGCCATGAGAAGAATGGCTCCCTGGGCCGAGGGTTCACGTAAAAAATCGATCAGAGATCTTTCAAACACCAACAACAGTACAACACCCGGAAGATTTCCGGCAAAACTTCCTAAAAGAAAATGTTTAAGAGGAACTTCTATTGCGCCTGCGACAAGTCCGATAAACGAAAAAGGTGCAAATGGAATCATCCGTAAAACAGCAACTTCGGTCCAATGGCTGCGTGAGAAAAATGTATAAAACTTTGAGACTTTCCTTTTAAAAACTTTGCGAAAGAATTTGATCCCGATCCATTGCCCTAAAAGAAATGAAGTGAGGCTCGCCAGTACAACTCCAATAAGGCAGTACAAGATGGCCTCTAGGGTGCCAAATATTAACCCCATCCCAATAATAAACAAATTTACCGGAAAAAAGATTCCACCGAGCACTCCGAAGCCCAAGACTAAAAGTACCGGAGAGAGCTTTTGAGTTTCGATATAACCTAAAAAAGCATCAAACATAGGCTGAACTGTTTGGTTGTAGTTTGATCCGATATAAATGCCCGCGGCCACAATAAATATGACAACTAAAAAGTTTCGAACCATTCTTTTCCAGGTTCCAGCCTTTCCGGCATCAATCGAGCGTTCCAGAATACGTTCAGGAGCAAGAGGGTCTTTATAATCGAGCGGCAAATTTTCTTTTGCCCAAATTTTAAGTTCGGTGCTTTTAGAGGCTTCACGAAATTTTCTAAAACACTTTGAAGTGGCTAAAATAGTCTGTAGTGCGGCTTCACTTAATTCTTCGTCTTTAATCTCACGGCCCGTAAAGCTCGAGAGAGTTTTCTTTTTAAGTTTACGTATGTGATCTTTTACGACTGGTCGTTCTTGTGCTGAGAAAATAAAATTAAGTTCGGTGTCTAAACCCATAGACCGTTCATTTAGATTTGCCGAGCCGATCATCAGCGTTTCGTCGTCTACCAACATTAATTTACTGTGAACTTTTACTTTGTGCTCTTGGGTGTCGATCGTAAGCGGATAGTAAACCGCGAGCCTTCCAAACTCATCGTGCTCCATAAGTTTTTCAATCAGCAGACCGACTGAAGTGCCCATCGCAAAGCCTTCAAGATTTGGACTGTCGAGGTAGGGGAGAATAATCGAGATATAGGGCCCGTCAGGTTCTTTGAGTCTAAGCCCCAGCGCATTCACGATAGCTTCACTCGAGATGTATTGGTTCTCGATATAGATATCTCGCTTCGCTGCACGTATCAGTGCCAAATAACTCTCTTCAATTTCGTGTACAGCATGTTGCGATTTATATTGAGGAGCGGTTCGAACAAGATAACAGGGAATACAGTCCTCATTTTCGATCAGTGCCTCAGGTGACGGCTCAACAGCATCGAGCGCATGGGTGCAACCGCTAAACTTCCACCGTGCTCTAAAGTACTCGATGAGTGGCTCGAGAACAGGTCCTTGCAGCTCTACCATGATGTCGTGATAAGGAGGATATTGACTGACGGTCGTGTCAACGCGATGAGGATTAGCTGAGAGATGAGGAGACGAATCCCATCTTCCGACCGCAATGTCCATTCCACCTGAATATGCAATCTTGCCATCAAAAATCACAATCTTCGCATGATGGCTCGCCCAAAAAGGGTGTTCAGAATCGAGGTGAAAATGCACTCGCGATGGAAAACTTAAGAACACTTTGAGTTGATTAAATTTTTCGCGGTCTTGAGCGTAGAGAAGTAGGTGATCCCATACGAGAATATAAACCTGTAACTCAGGCTTTTCGTTTAAGCGTTCGAGCAGGACTTCTTCGAGACTGTAGGCCGTGGAGCTCGGATTTTTGCGCACGAGACGCGTTCCGAAATCAAGCTGCCACGCTAGAATGCAGATACTCTTCTCGGCTTTTTTAATTTGCTCGTAAATCGCTTGATAGTACTCTTCGCCATTGACTAAAAAACGCATTTTTTCGACGGCAGCAGTCCGCCAGATACTGACTCCCTCAAGCGCCTTAAACATGGATACTCTTTTGTGCAGTAAGGTCCATAAGCTAATGAGAATCTTATGTCTTTCTAAAAAGGTACACCCTTCACTGTGGCTGTTATTAAAACTCCACATTCTTGATACTTTTTTGAAGCTCCGATTCGGTAATTTGTTAGCCTTCGCTGGTAAGATGTGAAAGTCTGAACGGCACCTATGAAAAAACGCGTCACCTCTTTTCTGTTAGTTTTCTTTTCCGTTATGACGCTCGTTATTTCTTACATTGGCTGGCGTTTAGCAGAGAGCTCCATTCACTGGCTCTTCTTAGTGGTGGTCGGCTTTTTTCTTTTGCTTCTTCCTACGATGCATTGGCGAAGTGAATCGACCACTCTTTCGAAATTCAGAAAACTGCTTCAGCAGGGCAGTTACTTCACCATGGGTGTCTTGAGCTGGCTGTTTGTTCTGACCATTCTAAGAGATGCAGTGTTATTGGGAGTTTATTGGTTTTCAACAGACGAACTAGCCAAAAAGATCGAGTTTATCTCACGGGGAGATATGGCGTTCGTTGGTGCGATTTTACTAAGTCTCATCGGAATTTTGTGGGCTTATCGCGGGCTTCGAGTTCGTAACATAATTGTTCCGATATTTGATCTGCCTGAGGCCCTCTCAGGATTTAAAATCGCTCAGATCAGTGATCTCCACGTGGGACCTACAATCGGAAAAGCCTACGTAGAAAGAGTTGTCGCCACAATTGAAGCCATCCAGCCCGATATCACGGTTCTAACAGGCGACATCGTAGACGGAAGTCTTGCAGACCTTAAAGCTGAAGCCGAAGGTCTTTCTCGCCTCAGTCCAAAAGGCCGTGTGTATTTCGTTCCAGGAAACCACGAGTATTATTGGGCGCTACACGAATGGGTGGAGCAGTTTGAAGAATGGGGTATTACCGTGCTTCTCAATAAGGGCGAACTGTTTAAAGACCGAGGGCACGATGTTTGGGTTGCTGGTGTAACCGACCCCGTGGGTTCGGCTTTTGGTAAGGAGCATACACCGAACGCGACGGCTGCTGCCTTAGGCGGTGAAGAAGCTGATCTCAGGCTTCTGCTTTCGCATCGGCCAGGAATGGCGGCAGCAGCTTCTAAAGAGCGTTTTCATTTGCAACTCTCGGGAC
>CAZDFM010000073.1:0-8569 GCA_964504465.1 uncultured Pseudobdellovibrionaceae bacterium
ACTCCCTTTTGGAGGAGTGCTCAAGCGAAGTTTTACCGAGACGTTCAATCTTCTAGAAGGTGAACTTTTAGTGTCGAGTTCTCAAGGGCCTGTAAAGTTTGATTTCGCAAACGGTATGATCGAAGTTGGCCCTCAATCAAAGCTTAAGCTAGAGCGCCTATCTACTGGGATTCAGCTCGAAGTTTTGCAAGGCTTGGTTACAATGCAGCCCAAAGGTAAAAAAGAAGTCTTAGCTTTTCCTGCAGGTTATAAAGCGCATTTTAGTTGGGTCGATGCGACAGGTAGCGTTCAAGTTAACTTGCCCGAGAGTTTGACGATGACAGAGTGGGTGGGTTTGTTTCATAAGTTTTACCGTGATTTGCCTCCCGCAAAATTGAAGACTCAGTTGAGCCATGACTTTAAAGCGTGGCGACAAGCCGTTGAGACTGCCACGCAAATCCAGCAAGAGTATGCACTTCGTGAGATCGCTCAGGCCAAAGCACAACAAGCTAAAATCGACCGGGCGAAAGCCCAGCGCGAGAGCGAAGACCGTGCACTTCGCAATATGTTTCGAGAGAAACTCTACAACTAATCAGCTTTAAAACTTAAAGCATGTCCTGTCGGTTAGGCTGGGAATATTTTGCCCGTATTGGTGTACGGCATATATATGTTATTCTTTTAGAAACCGTATGGGGAGGACAAGGATGTCTTCAATAAATAGCTCTGACTCATCAAACCGTAACGATGAAGTCGTTCGCCGCAATCGTGAAGAATACAGACAAAAAGAAAGCGAACTGGTTAAAAAACATCAGCGAGAAATTCGCCGATTAAACGAAGCCCATTACGGCGAAGTTGAAAATTTAAAAGAGTCACAAGCGGGGACAATGGGCGAATTTCAGGCCAAGTCGAAAGAGAATCTGTCTCGCCGAGACATGAAGTACCAAAAAGAAATCGAAAATCTTCGAGCACTCCATCGAAAACAAATGACCGACCTCAGTAACGACGCTCAAACTCGAGTGACGACTTCAGCAAAAGCCGCCGAAGGTGGAATTGATCAAATGAAGCATCAGTTCGAAGAGAAATCGACGGACATGACTCAGGCGCATCGAAGTGAAATTTCCCAAAAAGAAAAAGCTTACTATGAAGCCATTGACGAGATGCGAGCTGAACAGAAAAAAGCAATTGAAGGCAATCGCGAGAAGATGAATCAACGTCATTCAGGCGAAATGAAAGCTGTAACCGAAGGCGGCTCAACCGAAAAGGCCGAGCTGCAACGAGCTTTTAGAAACTACCGACAAAGTGCTGAAGGCCGACTGAAGCAGCAAGAACTCCAGCACATGACCGACAAACAGCGCAATTCAGATAACTTCATGGGTACAATCAAAAACGAACGTATGACTCAAGAAGAATCAAAGCAAAACTTAAGAGAAGGTTTTAAGGAATCACTTGGTGATATCGACGAAAAATACGCGAAAGCACGTCAAGAAGATCTTAAGTACTCGGCGCTCAGCCAAGAGAGTTTAAAGTCGGGCGTGCACGACCGAATTAACGGCAAAATGCGCTCTCTAGAAAACGAAGTTCGTGACCTTGAAAGTAAAAACGTACGTGACGGAGTGAATCTTGAACAGAGAAAAGCTCGAGAGATCAAAAATGCTCGCGATGCCTTTCAAGCCAATGTAGATGTGTATAAAAACCAAAAAGAGCAGCTTTTAGAGCAGATGAACGAGGGCAATGCCAAAGACATCGCCGAAGTTCATGAAGAGACCTCAAAGCTAATGCAAAACAATAGCCGCCAATATTTAGGCCGTATGCAGACTCAAAACGCCAAGAACCGCGAAGCTATTATCACAATGCAGAGTGATTTTACGGCTCGTCAGGGTCAGTCGGCGGTGCAAGCTGATGCTCGAGTGAAAAATGTCGTAGAAAAAGTAGGCGAAGAAAAGCAGCGCGCCGTTAAAAATTACGAAACAAAATTCGACATGCTTCGTCAGCAACAAGCAGATGAAGTTAAAGAACTTCAATTAAATCATCTAGTGGCGTCCGCTGAATCAAGCGAAAAGCTTAAAGAACAGATGCGCAACCGCGAAGCTGGCCACCAAGAAAAATTAATGCAAGTTAAGAATAAATATGAAAAACAAATTGCTGAACTTAACGATAAGCGCACATTCGAAAAACGAACTGCGGATGAATCCTTAAAACGACAAGCAGAAGAGCTAAAACGTGCTCATCATATGGAGCTTGAGACTCAGCAGATGCAATTTCGCGACAAACTTGCCAATGTTCAACAGCTTCATGACAACGAAATGAAGACTGTAACAGAACGTCACGCGCAACAGGTCGACCACCTCGTTGGCGCAATGAGAAAGACTTGATATTCTCAAGGGCTGCCGTAAACTAAGGTCATAGCGAGCGATTTCGGTCGCTCGCGTTTATGAACTGAAGTTATGGAAGCGAGAGCACCGTGAGATTGATAGATCGTCGAGTAAAAATTGTTGCCACCATCGGTCCAGCGACCCAATCCCCTGAAAATTTAGAAAAAGCGATTATCGCCGGGATGAACGTGGCGCGACTGAATTTCTCGCACGGCTCGCATGCAGACCACAAGAGTGTGATTCAGCATATTCGTACTCTGTCTGAAAAACATCGAGCTCCAGTGGCAATTCTTCAAGATCTACAAGGCCCCAAGATTCGTGTGGGTCGTTTTAAAGAAGGCAAAATTCAAATTAAGGCAGGTGAAAAGGTTACGGTCACTTGCCGTGATGTTTTGGGCGAAGAAGGTTTGATTCCCTCTGATCTTAAAGAGCTTTCTTCGTCGGTTAAAGTCGACGATCGTATTTTGCTAGATGATGGTTTACTTGAACTTAAGGTTTTATCTATTGATGGCTTGGATGTTTTTTGCGAAGTGATTTTCGGCGGTGAGCTTAAGGATCGCAAGGGCATGAACTTGCCAGGCATCGAACTTCCTATTGATGGAATGACTCCAAAAGATGTGGCCGATCTTGAGTTTGGTCTTCAGCAACGTGTGGATTATATCGCTTTAAGTTTTGTGCGTCGGGGTTCTGATATTGTTCGCCTTCGCGAAATCATTGATCAGACAGCGCCTGGCACAAAGATTATCGCCAAGATCGAGATGCTTGAAGCTTTAGAACACCTCGAGGAGATCATTCGTTTAAGCGACGGGGTGATGGTTGCACGGGGAGATTTGGCAATTGAAGCGGGCCAAGTTCACTTGCCGCGTTTGCAAAAAAATATTATCGCCATGTCGAATCAACTCAATAAGCCGGTGATTACGGCAACTCAAATGCTCGACAGCATGGTTGAAAATCCTCGTCCTACCAGAGCCGAAATCACAGACGTGGCCAATGCAGTTTTAGATGGTTCAGATGCCTGCATGCTTTCAGCTGAAAGTGCCTCGGGTCTTTATCCCGCTGAATGTATTCGCACTATGCATGAGATTATCGTTGAGGTTGAAAAAAGCCCCGAGATCTACAACCACTTGGCCTTTGACGACAAAATGTCTGAAGTCCCTGAGAGTGTAGCCGCAAGTTCAGTATTGTCAGCTTCCATGACCAAGGCCACAGCCATTGTTTGTTTAACTTCAACCGGCAGAACCGCAAATCTGATTTCGTCGTTTAGACCCTCAGCCAAAATTTTTGCGGTAACAGACTCAATTGAAACTTTAAACAGGCTCGAGCTAGCCTGGGGCATCCAAACCTTCGCAATTAGACCCTATAAGTCCGCCGAAGAAGCCATGGCCCAAGTCGAAGAACTATTACTAAAAAACGGCCTAGTAAAAAAAGGCGACTTCATAGTCTTCACCTTCGGCAGCCCAGTAAAAGAAAAAGCCAAAACCAACGCCCTAAAAATCCAAAAAGTCTCACTCGAAACCGAAGCCGCCCCGAACGCCCAAAGACCGCTCCGCTGCAAAGATCTATAACCCAGCTGCCCAAATCCTTTGCTCCCATCCCCAAATGGGAGCAAAAGCTCTGCGTTTGAATCCCAGCGTTGAGAGGAAGTCCCATGCGGCCAACCACTTCCGCTGCGGAAGTGGCCCAGCTCATTTCCCATTCCACCTTTAGAAGCCACCCTCGTTCTTCTGACGTTCAGTTTTCTCGTCACTTCTAAATCTCTCCTTTCTATTCTATCTCTAAACGAATCTATTGTTTGATTCACTTCTTTGGAAAGCCAGAGATGCCTAGAGAGATCAATCATCTAGTGATGCCGAAACGGATCGATCATCCTCTTCCCAAACACACGTTCGGCCATCAACAGGTTGTGCTGCCGGCAAAGCACCCTCAAGTTAGACGGATGGTCACTTCCCCCAAGCGCCTTCGGAATAATATGATCTAACTCGGTCTGATAACGACTTCCGCAAACCTGACCATTCCGACCCTCAAACGTACATTTGTCCTCGGCCTTAGAAATCACCTGCCCTCTCTGCCTGGCTTTCGATGCTTTAACCAATTTGGAAGATTGATCCCAAAGTGCATTTTCAGAGCTATTCACTTCCGCAGCGGAAGTCGAATTTGCTTTGGGCTCTTCTGTTTCGTTTAGTTCGTTGTGAGCAGTTGATTTCGTAACTAAGTACTTCGACGACGCTCTTAGTTCGCCTTTTTCTAGATTATTTTTTTGGGGCTTGGAACTATTCTCGTCTCTGCGAATTGGATCGAGTTTCGACAAGAGAAATTCCAAAGCATACGCGACCACTTCCGCATCGGAAGCAAATGGAAGCTTGTGCGATAAAACTTCTTTTGCTCGCTGCAAGTTTTCGCTCGCCTCGCTATTCAAGTTCATTTGATAGCGAATCAAATCTTCATTGATTACGGTTCGCCGCTCTTGATGGATTGTTGAGGCCGTTTCAGGAAAGAATGAGACAAGAACTTTCTCAGCTTCGACAGTAGACTTCTCTTCAATCAATCCAACAACTGCTACTTTCTGAGCCAAACTCACTTTTGTGCCACTGATCTTTTCCTGCTGCCGGATAACTGTTTGCACTTTGCTTAGAGTAGACAAGTTCACTTTGCCTTCAGAAAGTTTCTCTTTGGCGAGCGGCACCGATTTCAAAAGGCGAGCAGTCTCAATCCGCCGCTGAGCCGCCGCATTCGAATACCCAAATCCACGAGTCAACCAATCAAACATGCTCGAAAACCCAAACTCAAGATAAGTCCGCTTCTCCAAGCAAACCTCAATCAATTCTAAAATTTCACGAGTAAGTTCTCTCTCCTGACGAATTAAAATTTCAAGTTTCTTCGCAATCTCATTTGAATCCACAAGCACCTCCAATAAAAATCGATTTCAAAAATGTTGTATCACAGCTATTAAAAATCAAATTTTGCGAACATAAATCGCAAAGGCGAGTAGAGAACATTTTGTTTGCGAACCTTCCTTCAATAGGTAAATGCGCCTAACGAGAAGGCGTTTAGGAGCGTTAGTGCGCATACCAAGCTGCATTAAGAATTTAATTGCGCACGAGAAAGCCGCGACAGAAATGCTGTCAAACAAAAAAGCGTGAGTTAAAAAATAATTTTATTCGGAAAGGCGTGCAATTAAAAGAGGTCGACAAATAAAACTGTTTTGGAACTGCAATAACAAGCAAATTAATTTCCGAATATTTTTGCAATCGAGAGATGTCTCTGAGACAGCGTTGCACTTTTTCGCTTCACTTCCGCTGCGGAAGTGAAGCGAATGCTGATCTGCTTGGAGTTTCGAAAGGTGAATAAGATTAATGTCCGGGAGGTCACGTTGAATGTGCTTGATTATTGGAATGATACTCGGGAGATCGCTTAACGATAGCCAAGCGGCGAAAATTTACTTCCACTGCGGAAGTTCAGCACGCATGAAGAGCAAAGCGGACCATCAACGAAACGCTACGCCCGCGCTGGAATCTTAACTAAAACGTGTACTAGTTCCCAGAACGGATAAATATCTTCTAGGTCGGAGAGTTTGAACTTAGTGGTGAGTTTGCCGCCTTCGCCGGATTGTTTTTCTTGGATAAGGCCTTTTGTGGCAAGCGAGTCGGCGTCGTTGACTCCTACTAATTGATTGAGATCTTTCATCGAGTTGTTTTGCATTTCGGTGAGGCTTACAACGACTTCGCCTTTGTCGTTGGGAGTTTCTTTGCGGCCGTAAAAGAGTAAGGCTTTCATCGGCATCATCTCTTTGGGCTCAATAGTCACGCGTTTGGCTTCGTCGGTGAACAAGTACTTGTTGTACCAATCGACAAAATCAGAGAGCTGTTTGTGCTTTAGAATCGTAACTTTTTTGCGGCCTTCGCCTAACTCTTCGACTTTCATAAAACCGAGACCGCTTAAGATCTCCATGATTTTGTCCATCTTGTTGGTAGGCTGCTGAAAAATCTGAATCGTGTAGTTGCGAAGCATGTGGTAGGGGATGACGACAGCATCGCCTTCTTTTTCACCGGCTTTAAAACCAATCAACGAGATGATCGCAGTTAAACGCGTGATCGTGTAGGGAGGAAACATCTCCTCTTCGCCACTTTGCGCAGTCTCTAAATTTTTGATTTTTTGGTTGGCGCCACGCAAATGCGAATTCACCGTTTTCACCATGGCCTTAAGCCACTCTGGAAACGTCTTAAACTGCGCATGTAAAGATGCAAAGGGGAGCATGATCACTTCAGCATCAGTTGCGGCACGCGCGCCAGCACTTCGAGGTTTGTTATCGAAGAAAGCCATCTCGCCCAGCATTTCGCCGGCTTTGAGAGTGGCGAGCACAATGTCTTTTGAACCTTTGGTTTTGGTGATGTCGATCATTCCTGATTTGATGACATACATGGCGTCAGAAGCGTCGCCTTCGCGAAAAATAATATCACCTTTTTTGAGCTTTTTAACACCCGACAATCATGGCCTCGTTCCCGTTACCATTATCATAGGGTGCTAAAAGCCCGAGGACTACTGGACCTCGGTCCCAAAATAGAGTTTTGAGATCTAAACTTGAATTTCTCGAATATCGCCGTCGATTTTAAGTGGAGCAGCTGTCGCTTTTTTAACGTCTTCGACTGTTACACCAGGAGCAACTTCTTTAAGCACAAAGCCTTGAGGAGTTACATCGATCACCGCAAGTTCAGTTACAACTCGGTCAATACATCCCACACCAGTTAAAGGCAGATCGCACTTTTCAAGAAGCTTAGAGACTCCGTTTTTATCAATGTGTTGCATGGCCACGACCACACGCTGAGCTCCTGCGACTAAATCCATCGCGCCGCCCATGCCTTTGACCATTTTGCCTGGAACCATCCAGTTCGCAATGCTTCCAGTTTGATCAACTTGCATAGCACCTAAAACAGTTAGGTTGACGTGCCCGCCACGAATCATTCCAAACGAGTCTGCAGATGAGAAAAAGCTCGCACCAGGCGCTGTGGTAATGGTTTGTTTGCCGGCATTGATTAAATCAGGATCAATGTCTTCTTCAAAAGGGAAAGCTCCCATGCCGAGTAAACCGTTTTCACTCTGTAACATAACGCTTATATTTTCTGGGATATGATTTGCAACCAAGGTCGGAATCCCGATTCCGAGGTTTACAACAAAGCCGTCTTTAATTTCTTGCGCAATTCGTTTTGCAATCTGGTCTCGATCTAAAGGCATATTAGTTTCCTTTCTTTCGAACAGTGCGCTGCTCGATGCGCTTTTCGTAAGACGGGCCTTTGATAATTCTTTGAACGAAGATCCCTGGCGTATGGATTTGGTCGGGCTCAAGTTCGCCGACTTCTACAAGTTCCTCGACTTCGGCTATCGTAATTTTGCCTGCAGTTGCAACCATTGGGTTAAAGTTGCGCGCAGTTTTTCTAAAAATCAAATTTCCGAATTTGTCGCCTTTCCAGGCTTTTACGAGAGCGAAATCTCCTTTAATGGCTCGCTCCATCACATACTTGCGTCCTTCAAACTCACGTACTTCTTTACCATCTGCCACAACAGTTCCGACGCCTGTCGGAGTAAAGAAAGCGGGAATTCCAGCGCCACCAGCGCGAAGTCTTTCTGCAAGTGTTCCTTGAGGTGTGAGTTCTACTTCAAGCTCACCACTCAAAAATTGTTTTTCAAAGGTCGCATTTTCGCCGACATAACTTGAAATCATTTTTTTAATCTGACGAGTCTGCAATAAGAGTCCTAGACCGAAGTCATCAACCCCTGCATTGTTTGAAACGCAGGTGAGGTTTTTGGCTTTTGAATCACGCAAAGCTACAATCAGATTTTCGGGAATTCCGCACAGGCCAAAGCCACCCACTAAAACGGTCATTCCGTCTTTGACGCCTTCGAGCGCTTCTTTGGCCGAATTATAGACCTTACTCATACGCGCTCCACAATGACGGCAACACCTTCACCGCCACCAATACAAAGAGTAGCTAAACCATAACGTAGGTTACGCTGTTCAAGTGCATGAACAAGAGTCGTAAGTACACGCGCACCACTTGCACCGATCGGGTGACCAAGAGCAACTGCACCGCCGTGAACGTTCACTCGAGCGCCATCCAATTTAAATTCTTGCATAGCCACCATAGTGACCACGCTAAAGGCTTCGTTGATTTCATAAAGATCAATGTCAGAGGCTTTTTTGCCAGCTCTCTCAAGTGCTTTTT
>CAZDFM010000074.1:0-8559 GCA_964504465.1 uncultured Pseudobdellovibrionaceae bacterium
CCTACCGCAGAATTTTAGGGAACTGTGACCTAACTCAGCGCCGTTGGATTCTTGAAGCGGACCAATTCAGAAAGACGACTGCAAAGATGATCAGGATCGCGATACTGATCCAAATCTGAGGCGTAAATTCGCCGTAAGCCAAAGATCTTGCGATCCTTACGCTATGGGTGAGCGGGAGAAATTCCGCAACCCATACAATTTTTGGCGGGATGTTTGAAAGCGGAAAGTACGTTCCGCTAAATAAATACATCGGCATGATCACACAAGTTTGTGCATAAACAAACGAGTCGTAGTTCTTTGCGTAAGACGCCATTAAAAGTGCGAAAGAAGCAAAAACGAACGCATTGATGACATTAAAAAACAGCAGAAGTATAAAACCCGTAAAATCAGTCAGACCTGCAAACGCGCAGATAATTAAAACGGCCGTTGAACTCAGCCAACCTTTAAACGTCCCCCAAAAAATCTCGCCCAACACAATATCATTCGGAAGCAAGGGTGCGAGAAGCATTGTCTGAAATGTTTTTTGCCTGGTGAGTTTTGTATAACTGCCGTACGTGGCTTCAAAAAAAGCCACCATCATTCCGCTTGCAACCATGAGTGCCGGAAAGAAAAATTCTAAATACGGACGACCATCGGCTTCTTGAATCATCGAACCTAGACCGTAACCAATTGCGCCCAAAAATAATAAGGGCTCTACAAATACCCATAAAAAGGAAATCATGAGCGTGTATTTAAAATAGAGAAAGTTCCGCTTCCAAACGATGAACGAACCCGAAGTAGGAATAGAAAAATTAAAAATATCCTGAAAACTTTGTTTTAAAAAACTCATGCGTCCCGACCCAGTTCATAACCAGCAAGTTTAATGAACACGTCGTCAAGCCGTGCCGGACGAACTTCAATATTGGGAGTTGAGATAATCGCGAGAACCTCGCGACCCTCTTTATCAAGCGGCACAAAGACTCTAATTTTATTATTCAGTACCTGATAATCAAAACGCTGCCGGATTTGTTGCAAATGGTATTCGACGTCGCCTGAATCAACTCGAAACTCAACGACCTCACGGCCCACATGTTTACGAATAAGGTCTTTGGGTGAACCTTCAGCTAAAATATCCCCCTTATCCATAATAATAAGACGGTCGCAAAGCTGTTCCGCTTCTTCCATATAATGAGTTGTTAAGATCAAAGTCTTGCCAGTTTTTTTAAGGGCGTGAAGAGATTCCCAAATCCAGTTGCGGGCCTGAGGATCTAACCCGGTCGTGGGCTCATCTAATATAAGTAAATCGGGCTCGCTAAGTAACGCGCGGGCGATTGTCAGTCTTCGTTTCATCCCGCCGCTTAGGTGTTCAACAGGGCGGTCATCGTATTCATCTAAATGCATGAACCGAAGAAGTTCGCGGGCGCGCGTTTTAGCTAATTTTTTTGGAATTCTAAAGAAACTCGCATAGACAAGTAAGTTATCAAGAACCGTAAAGTCAGGATCAAGGCCATCTTCTTGCGGAACAACTCCCATATTAGATTTCACTCGGAGAATGTCGTTCACCACATTTAAGCCATTAATAAAGAGATCCCCCTCAGAAGGAGGAGTGGCACCATAAAGCATACGTAGAGTTGTCGTTTTACCCGCGCCATTGGGGCCTAAAATTCCGAAACACTCGCCGCGATGGATATCGAGACGGATTTTGTTAA
This sequence comes from uncultured Pseudobdellovibrionaceae bacterium, assembly GCA_964504465.1. Classification (GTDB taxonomy): domain Bacteria; phylum Bdellovibrionota; class Bdellovibrionia; order Bdellovibrionales; family UBA1609; genus CAZDFM01. The sequence continues at coordinate 1,689 of CAZDFM010000074.1, forward strand.
CGACCGTTTTTCCTTCGTATTTTTTTGCAAGGGCTCGAGCCTCGACGACTTTTTCCATCTCTCTAGTTTAGAGCGAAAAAATCGAAAGGCAATGCTCTTATTACCCGTGACCACCCATGAGAAAGTCTTCGTGGCTTGTATCGGCTGCTTCCATGCCGTGTAGGTTTTCGAAATATGATTTTATTGTGCCTAAAGTCTGTGGTGCATCTTTGCTTTGAAATAAATCACGTCGGAATTGACCCGCACCAGGGTAGCCAGACGAATACCATGCAGCGAATTTCTTCATCTGCAAAAGTGTAATTCGCTCATCACACATTCGAGTCAAATGACTCTGCAATGTACTGACAGTTCCCAAGATATCTTTTTGAATTTGCAGTTGTTCATTTTGGTAAAGCGCTAAGGCTTCACGAAAGATCCACGGATTTTTTAAGCAACCTCGTCCAATAAGAACTCCATCGCATCCTGACTCCTGGAGACGTTTCATCGCCATTTTTGCAGAAGTAATATCGCCGTTCCCTAAAACCGGAAGCTTCGCTTTGCTTTTAACTTCGGCGATATATTCCCAATCAGCTTTCCCCGAATAACCTGCCGCTCGAGTTCGTCCATGTATCGCAACCCATGTGATTCCCTCATCGTAAGCAACTTGGCAAACTTCCACAGAGTTTCGACTGATTTCTTCCCACCCTGTTCGAATTTTTATCGTAACTGGTAATTGCGTTGCGCTTTTTACCGCGCGAAGAATATCTCGGAGTGCATTGAGATCTTTAAGTACTGCTGATCCAGCGCCTTTTTTTACTACTTTTGGAACCGGGCAACCGAAGTTCAGATCTACAAAATCAGCTCCCATCAGTTCAATTTCTCGGGTGGCATAAGCTAAATGTTCGAGCGTCTCTCCAAAGATCTGAATGCCGATGGGTCTTTGCACTTCTTCAAAGTGCATCAGTTTTCGAGTTTTATCGGAGCTATATTGAAGCCCTGTTGCCGAGACCAGCTCCGTTACAACTACACCGGCCCCCATCTCGCGCATGAAGGTGCGAAAGGGTGCATCCGTAATCCCCGCCATCGGAGCTAAAACAAATGGATTTTTTTTGAGGTGTGCGAGGAGAACATCTTGGGTCATGGGCTAACTCATAGCACCATAAACCCCAAAAATAAAGAAGGCGCCCTCAGAAAGAAGGGCGCCCACCGTTTTGTTAAGCTCTGCTGGTTAGCTACTACGAAGTCTCACCGATTAATCCCCCGAAAAATCGAGAGCTCCGTCTCACAAATTGGAACTTAAAAAATCATGGGGTAAACCACCCCAAGTAAAAACACCGTAATCCAAAACACTCTCATGTTACTCCCCTCGTAAAAGGAACTAAGAGCTACTTACCAAGTACCAAACACCCTAAAAAAGCGAAACGCACAAAAACGCACAAAGCCTAGCCCACCAAAAAAAGAAGCTAAAAATCCACAGGGAATACCCCAAAAAAGCCCGAATTTGTCACCTAAGTAAGCAAAAACCGTCTAATACCAACAGTTTAGCTATTATATAAAATTTACAGGGTCTTGACCCCAACCCCCCGGGTCCCCGCCTTGCTCTATAGACAAGTACGACCTCAAAAAGGGTCAAAAAAAAGAAAAGTTCGGTATTTAAAAGGAGTAATATCAATGAAAACAGCCCTTAAATTACTTATAATAGTTCTGGCCCTAATTCCGAACCTAAAAGCCAAAGCCGCAAGCCAAGAACTCCAAGGCACCCAAGAATTCTCCGAAATCACCTACGAAGATCACGACAAAAACCAATTTTTAGATTGCACCCTAGCCGACGGCCAAAAACTCACCGCCACATATTCAATGGTCTACATAGGAAGCAAAGTCCTCTCAAAAACATCCCTCTTTAAAAGCATAACCCCAACAGCCGACTACGTTCACTACAGCAACAACGGCATAAACGTAGCAGCCTACAAACAATTCTCCGGCCGCGAAGGCTACCAAGGCGCCCTAGTAACAGACGAATCCGGCCAAAAAACCGACCTCCGCTGCATAGAAAAAAACGAAGAATAAAAACGGCCCAGCCGAAAAAAAGCGGCGAAGCCGAACAGAGCGGCGAAGCCGAAAATCTCCCCCGAAGGGGGACAAAGATCTACGCAAAGAGAAGGTGGCTCGGTTATGCCCGCAGTAAAACGCGCCAGTGGCGCGTTTTAGTGCGGAGCAAAGAGCAAGGCGCGCGCAGCGAAGGCGAGCACGTCGGCTCTCGAAATCATTCGCCTCGATGGCGAATGATTTCGGTCCCGAGAACGAGGAAAAACTTAAGCAACCCAAAGCCGCCAAACAAATCAGATTAAAATCGAAGTAGGAAAATGGTGGCTCGGGACGGAATTGAACCGCCGACACAAGGATTTTCAGTCCTCTGCTCTACCGACTGAGCTACCGAGCCTTACATTGAAAGGAAACATTAGGTACCTTTGCAGATAAATTCTGTCAAACCTTACAGTTATCGAAATGCTATTGCCTTGCGTCTAAGCGCGATCCAATGCCTCCTTGAGGTCTTCTACGAGATCTTTTTGATCTTCGATTCCTACACTCAACCGAATAAGCGTGTCTGAAATACCAAGTTTAGCCCGATTCTCTGCTGGAACACTCGCGTGAGTCATAATTCCGGGATGCTCAATCAAGGATTCAACTCCGCCCAAGCTTTCTGCCAATGAAAAAACCTTCACTGCTTTAAACACATTGAGCGCATTCTGAAGATTGCCTTTCACATAGAAAGTGACCATTCCGCCAAAACCTGAACACTGGCGAGAGGAGATCTCGTATTGTGGGTGCGACTTCAAACCGGGATAAACAACTTTTTCAACTTTTGGATGGGATTGAAGAAGTTCAGCAACTGCAAATGCATTATTTTGATGAGCCTGCATACGGACCGCGAGTGTTTTAAGGCTTCGCATTGCTAAATAAGAATCAAAGGGGCTCGCAATTGCGCCAATAGATTTATTTAAGAAAGATAATTCGTCGGCGATCGCTTTTGAATTTACTGCGACCACTCCCCCAATTACATCACTGTGACCATTGATAAATTTTGTAGCCGAGTGAACTACGATATCTGCACCTAAATCTAAAGGTTTTTGAAAGTACGGGCTCATAAAAGTATTGTCGACGGCGACTAAGATCCCTTTGCTCTTTGCCCATTTGCAAATTCGCTCGATATCAAAAACTTTAAGGAGAGGATTTGTGGGAGTTTCGAGCCATACCATTTTGGTCGATGAAGTGACCGCAGCCTCAAGATTTTCAATTGAAGTCATATCAACATAAGAAAAACTTAAAGCGTGGTGCCGAAGGACTTTATCAAATAGACGAAACGTTCCGCCGTACATGTCATCACCCGCAATGACATGGTCTCCTGCTTTTAGCAGATGGAGAACAGTCATGGTTGCGGCACATCCAGAAGAAAAACCAAACCCCGCGATGCCGTTTTCTAAACTCGCAACGCAATCTTCGTAGGCCTGACGAGTAGGGTTTCCTGCTCTGGAGTAATCATAGAGTTCGTACTTCCCTGGAGCTTCTTGTACAAAAGTCGAAGAAAGAGTGATGGGTGTCATGATAGCGCCGGTTACTTTGTCAGGAGTTTGCCCCGCATGAATCGCGCGCGTTGAAAAACCTTTGCCAACTAGATCTTCTTTCTTCACTCAATGCTCCTCTTAAAAAATTAATTTTTGTCGTCTTCGGGTTCGGTGAAATGAAGCGCTTTCAGCACCAAATTTAACCGTTCAACTGGATCTTCCGAATATTTAATTCCCGATTGTTTCATATACTGTTTTATAAGTTTGTCCTCGGGCTGATCCTTCATAAGTTCATCCACTAAATGCTCTAATACTTCAAGCCGATCAAGCTGCATTGAGAATCCCTTCGTTATTTTCACTTATTATAAGGGCTCGTTTATGAATCGCCCCATTGTGGGAGCTATTGCGTAAAAAACGAGTCGTTTATTACGATATTTTCACCTGGGCGGATAGTCAAAGACCTCTGTCCGCGGTGCCGCTTTTGACTCCATTCGATAAGGACTTTCCCAGCCTCAATCGGAAGAGTGATCGGTGGATATCCGACTGGCTTGTTATTGATTTTAAGGCGGTACCATTTATTGGTGCGCACCTTTAGCACAGCGGTATTTTGAAGGAGAGTTGAGGAATTTGTTTGAATGCTGGTGATGGGAAGCAAAAGACCCAGAATTATCATCGCCGCAAGAGAAGTGAGCCAGGACTTTTTGCCCTTTCGAATTGTCTCCTGAGCTAACTCATTTTGAAGAATAAGTGACTCGGTCGAACCTTCTCCAAAAAATTCTCGCTTTTGGAGTGACCTTACAAGTTTCCCGAGGCCCTGGAGATCATCATCGCTTTCGTAATTTTCTGTTACTTGAAATCGAGAGGGCGCCTTTAGCCGTTTAAACTCTTTTTCGGGTGCACGCGACGAAGAAATAAACTTAGAACAGAAACGGAAAACCTCTCCCAGCGAAAATAAATCAGAGCTCGGGCTCATGGGCCGCCCTTTCAATACATTCGGGTCAATAAATTCAGGGGTGGCGTGGATATGTCGACCGTTTCCAATATTCGAAAGTCCAAAATCGATGAGCTTCACTCTTCCACTGCCGTCGATAAGAATATTTCCGGGGCTTAGATCACCATGAAAGAATCCTTGTCGATGCAGATCCGTAAGACCTTTGAGAACCTGAGCCGCAATCGTCATGAGTTGGCGAGCAGTTAACTTACAACTCAAGGCTAGATCGAGCAAACTTACACCTTGAACGAGCTCTAAAATCAGTGCCGGATGCCCCTGAAAAGCTTCAAATCCTAGCACGCGAACACAATATGGTGAATGAACACTTGCGAGCGATTGATAGTCGGTTTTTAGGATCTGGTCCGAGTTCTTAGACTTGAAGACTTTCAACGCCACTTGTTCGGCAAAAAAACCTTCTGAAACTTTACGAGAAGCTCTGTAAACCCGACTATTTAGGCCTTCACCTAAGGTCTCATGGATTTCGTATTCAATCTGACTAATTTGCGGTTCGCTGAGCATGACCAATTTGATTTACAAGATTAGTACCAAGGTTGCGGCCGAAAAACTCAAAAGCTTCTGCGGGTCGCTGATCTTCGAGCTTATAAGCTACCACTCTTCCTCTTTCCTTAATTTTGTCTCTGCAGAACTGTGAGAGATTGGTATTCGAAAGCAAGCTTCCAAGCACTCGCAGGCTCTGAATACTTTCGACAGCATAGTGACATTGGCGATCTAAAAATGCTGATGTATCGGGCGTAAGAATCGAAGTTTCGAAACAAGTGATCGGTACTAAGCCAAGGGACAGTTCTTCTTTACAGCGCAGAGTTGGGGTTTTCTCTTTTTTTACAGATGTTTTGTCGACTACCTTCCACTCGTCAGCGGATCTCACTTGAATTAAATTTTCGAGATTTGTCTCTGAGTGAGCTTGGAAAGAAATTATAAAACCTAAAATTATTAGTAACTTACATGCCATCTTGTACTCCGTTGAGTAGTTGAGAGAGGACCGGTCCAAAAATGAGTAATAGAAATGCCGGAAACTGAAATAAAAATACGGGAAGCAAGGCTTTCAGCGGGAGTGAGGCAATATGTGCATCAATTTCGAGGAGACTGGCTGCTTCGACTTCTTGAGTGAGCTGTTCGAGCTGAACTTGGATGGGTTGCCCATTCATTCCCGCTTCGAAACATACTAGAAGTGATTTTTGATAGTCCGACGAGAGTTGCAAATCCGGGAGAACCGCCAGGCTATTGGATTCGAAGTAGTTCAGCCAAATCGCTAACGAAGCAGCAAAACCTTTTGGTTCCTCAGATATATAGAGAAGAAGCGCATCGCGCAGAGACTTACCTTGAAATAGAGAGCGCTTCACAGAATACAGACACGAAAGCGAGGGAGTTAAGTTTTCCAATTTTTGGATTTTCCCATCTTAAGAAGTACAAATAGACCGGATAACATGAGTACAAACGAACTTACGAACACGATTTGATGCTTCAACCAACCGAATTGGTGAATCATAAAAGCAGTTACAGCAAGATGGAGGCCAAAAAGAATGATGGCTTGCATGCGTAATTGGAGCAGTGCTTGTCCAGACCTACGTCGAAAATCGGATTCTTTTCTGTAAAGTGCGCGAATTTCTATCAATTGATCTCTTTGTTGGAATGAAAGTTGGTCTGCACACACAAGATCTTTAGCAAATCGACGCAGAATTCGGCTCTTGAAACTCAATTCTTGTGGTGAAAAAGCAACAATCTCGCTTAATTTCTGCCACTGCAATTTCCAAAAATAATCGCGCTCATCATGAATCAATTTATCGAGTGAGCTGCGAAGAGAGTTTCCAATCTGCATGTACAAAATTATTTTGGTAAGCGCTGAAAGGCACACTAGCTGCGCGTTTGCGAGCTTGATGCGTTCATAGATTTCATTGAAACTTGAAATAAAAATGTGGTGCAAAATCAAAATTGGAAAATACAAAATGAGCGGAATTGGGAAAAATAAAAGTGTTGGCAGCAACAAACAAGTGACGGTGCCAATTTTTGTCAGTCGTTGATCATGCGAATTTGTTTTTTGAATTCTCCGAAGTTGAATCCGGCACACGAACATACAAATAACGAAGACAATCACGCGCATTTCTGCTCCTTTATGAAAATAAAAAGCAAAAAAAGCACCGAAGCTTATTTTTTCTATTGACGATGTGAGTTGCGCAGCTAAACTTGGAGATGAAGCAACAATGAATTAACAGCATTGTTAACTCATCCTAGGAGGAGACACCATGGCAAAGAGAAAAAAGAAAGCAGCAACTGCTGCTAAAGCAACTAAGAAAAAAGCGACTAAAAAAGCCACTCGCAA
>CAZDFM010000075.1:0-3291 GCA_964504465.1 uncultured Pseudobdellovibrionaceae bacterium
TCTTCCTGGAGTTTTAAATTTAGTGGTTCCCCCAAGGGAGAATGACCAATGAGTTTATTAAAAATTGCTCATCTCTCTGATCCACATTTTGGTACAATCCTTCCGGGTGTACGCGAGGGTTTACTTGAAACCTTAGCTGATTTAAAACCAGATTTAGTATTACTAACGGGTGATATCACTCAACGTGCCAGAGCGTGGCAATTTAAAGAAGCCAAAGCTTTTACAAAAGCACTTAAACCCACACCCGTCATTGCGGTGCCTGGAAATCATGATCTTCCTTTGATCAATATTTTTGATCGGTTTTTGTTTCCGTATCGTGGTTTTAAAAAACTTTTTAAAGACCAACTCGAAAAAGATTTTGTGTTTGGTGATGTTCTCGTGACAGGGCTCAATTCAACAAGCCGGTGGCGTCATGTCCAAGGAGCTTTTAAACTCCCGCGGCTTGAAAAACGTCTTCAAGAAAACAAACAAAAAGCCAAAGTTCACATTGCAGCCTTTCATCACCCTATGGATTGCAAAAAAGCCTCTGATGTCGAAAATCTTCTGACCTATCGAGATCAGGTTATGAGCCTTTTTGATAAACACTGCATTGATCTTATGGTGGGCGGCCATATACACGACCCTCACGTCACGCTCTCCAAAAATCGTTATCCCCATACTAAGCGCAATATGATCATTACGGTCGCAGGCACCTGTACATCATGGAGAATAAGACCTGGTGCGCCGAATTCTTTTAACATGATTGAAGTCGACACACATGGGGCTCCAAAACTGACTGTCACCCGCTATGACCAACGTGCTGACCTTCGTTTTACAATTGAACAGGTGCATAAATTTAAAAGGGTCACAGATTCAGATTGGCAACTTCTCGAGGAATCGAGCGCTGCAATGGAAACTCATTCTCAAACATAAATAATTTTATAAGTTTCAAAAGAGCGGATCCAATCTCGATTCTTTCGAAAATAAAAAATTCCTATTAAAACTCCAGCGAAAAAACCAATCGCATGTGTGCGGTAACTTGTGGTGGGCACAAATGTGGTGGGACCAAAGATCATAATCCCGATACCGATGACTCTTAGAGCTCGACTAAAGATTTTGTATTGCCGCTGAATTAAAAAATAGAGACTGAGCCATAAACCTCCTAGAAGATACACAAGGCCCGATGCTCCAAGCAGACGAACTTCGGGTGCGTAAGTTAGAATCGCAATCAAATTTACAGCTCCCGCGAGCAAAAAAGTTGTAACTGGATAAACCCAAAAACCGAAGTAGCCAAACACGAAAAATGCAAAAATGCAGAGCATATACATGTTCGACAGAAAGTGCCCAAAATCTGCGTGGATCAAGGTTGCCGTAAAAATTCTCCACCACTGCCCGTTCTTAAAAACTTCTGTTTGAACTGCAGGTAAAAATTCGGCCAGACCAAAAATATTACCCCAGTAAAACTGTGTACATAGAGCCATCACTGCAAAGGTCATTGCGGCCGCAGCGAAACTTGCTTTACCAGGTTTTTGAGTAATAAGAGTGCCTACTAGTCGTCGTTCTTCAATGATTAAAGGCTCATCCATGAAACGGACGGCCTGTTTGATTGTCGGTCCCTTTGACCTCTTTTTCACCTAAGAGGCGGATCGCTTTTGGAAGCCTCGTAAGCTTGAGCGAAAACCTTTCTTTGGCAGCTGACTCTATAAAAGCTGCAGCTTCTTGCGCAGAATCCGTGTACAGAATCAAGGATACATCTGTGTCCTTAATAGCCTTTTCTCGAACCAAAGTTTCTTCAATGAGTTTCCTTAATTCGCCCCAGTACTCAGTGCCCATTAAAACAATCGGATAATTATTCATTTTTCCAGTCTGGATCAAAGTTAAGACCGAAAACAGTTCGTCTAATGTTCCAAATCCTCCGGGCATCGCGACAAAAGCATAAGAGTATTTGGCGAGCATAAATTTTCGGATCATAAAATATTTAAATTCCATCCAAAAATGTAAGTATTCATTGGGCTTTTGTTCGTGAGGTAATGTGATGTTGCAACCAATTGAACATCCGCCACTTTCCATCGCGCCACGATTGGCAGCTTCCATAATCCCTGGGCCGCCGCCCGTCATGACCGTAAAACCAGCCAGCGCTAAGTGTGAACCGAGTTCGCGTGCTGTTATGTAATGTGGGTGAGTTTCTTCAAAACGGGCGGAACCATAAACCGTCACACAAGGTCCAATAAAGTGAAGCTTTCGAAAACCCCTAAAGAGTTCAAGCGTGATATCAAGCAAACTTAACAGCTCACGCCCTCGAGAGTGCGGACCCTCAAGAAATATCTCTTCGTCTGTAGTGCGGGATCTCTTTCCCCAATGCCAAAAAAACTTCATATTCTAAAGATAGCCGAAGATAGAGCTACAGTGTAGGGTCTTTTGTTAATGGAGGTTCCACATGAATGACACGCCTCGTATGCCAGCTCTTTTTATTGGTCACGGCTCTCCAATGAATGCTTTAGCAAATAATGATTACACGCAAATGCTGGGTCGTTTAGCCGAGCGCATTCCAACGCCTAAGGCGATTCTTTGTATCTCGGCACATTGGATGAGTGAGGGCACTTGGATTACTCACATGAAGCAACCCCGAACGATTCATGATTTTTATGGATTTCCACAAGAACTTTTTGAGATTCAGTATCCTGCCGAGGCTGATTTAGAAATCGCGGACTCTATCCGTAAGCAGGTCAAATCCTATTCAATTGAAGCCGATCGAGAGATGTGGGGCTATGATCACGGCACCTGGTCTGTGTTAAGACATATGTATCCCAAAGCTGACGTACCGCTTATGCAACTCAGCGTTTATATGGAGCGTCCCGGTGATTTTCATTTTAAGTTAGGGCAAGACCTCTGTGCGCTTCGAGATCAGGGAGTACTTATATTAGGAAGCGGCAATCTGGTTCACAATCTGCGCACTATCAATTGGGAGACCCACTCTCCGCCCTACGACTGGGCTGTTGAATGCGATGAGTGGATGAAGGAGAAATTACTTGCGCGCGATTTTTCGGCTCTCACAAATGATGCGACCAAATCTAAGGCCGGACAACTCAGTATTCCAAGTCCCGATCACTACTATCCATTTTTATACGTAATCGGCGCGGCTCGCTCTGATGATGAGATGAAATTTGAGTATGAAGGAATTCACAACGCCTCGATCTCGATGCGTTGTGTGAGTTTTGGTTTAGCTTAGAAACTGTTTTGTTGGCTTAATGGTACTTATACTTAATTAAGATCGTATAAGAGCCAGTGGCGCTGCCGTTAAATACTGCGGGC
>CAZDFM010000075.1:3301-8558 GCA_964504465.1 uncultured Pseudobdellovibrionaceae bacterium
AGATCGAATACTGAGAAGGGTCAAGTTCAACGCCATCGACCGAAACCGACAATACTTCTTTAAGCTGTTGGGTGACGCTGAATTTAGTTCTTGAAATGGTTTCGAGACGAGCTTCGATCTTACTTGCGAGCTCTTTAAAAATGGTCGTCCAGTCTGACTCACAAATATTAAAAATTTCACCTTGAGTTTCTTGGCTCAAACTCATGTAAACGTCACCAGTTCGGGCTTGGCAGGGACTTTGACCAGCACCGATCGCAACGATACTGTGAATAACTGCTAGATCTTTTGAAACTTCTTCAGGCATTCCGGCTTTAAAACTAGCGGCGGTCATCGACGAATTATCATCAGTTACCACAACAAGAGCTTTGGGGACATTTGGTCTCCATGCATTAATAAACTCTGCTGAGCTTGCGTGCTTGCTATTCCACAGCCCATCAAGCAATTGCAAAGCGTTAGTACTACTGACAGTTATGTTTAAGTGAGTAAAACGAGGATCATTAGGAACACTTACCGAAGTTCCGGTCTCACCTTTTCTACCCACCACGATCATTCTTGTTTGGCTGGTACTCGAAAACGAGTTCGCGAAACTTAAAATGTTGTTTCGAACGTGGGCACTTTCCTCATTCATAGAACCCGAGTTATCTACAATCCAAATAATATCCATCGGACTTTGAGTAACGGTCACCTTAATATTAGCAACAAAGCGCTCTTCAGCGATCTTATTGACGGTGTCGTTTGTGATAACTTCGCTGACGTTTTCACTTGCGAGTGGAACTGAATCAAAAGCCACATCACTGCAGTTTTGAAAGCCAACTAATATAGCGCAGACCAGGCCCAAAAATAAGAATGTTTTCTTCATAGTCCCTCAAAGTAACTTGTCGTTACTTCCTCATCGGTATCTTTAATTGCAAAGCATAACCCGACCTAGATCGAATTTAAGAGCCTATGGTCAGATATTTTTTGGACACTGTAGTTTAGAACGACAGGGAAATTATTTTTTGTCTCAATTTGAGAATGTAACTTGCTCCCTTGGATCAACTGTTTCATGCTGTGCGCCTTAACCAAGGAGACAAATATGAAACGTACTGCGACTGCTCAATGGCGTGGAACCGGCAAAGAAGGCAAAGGAAAAATTTCGACCCAAAGTGGCGTTCTAAAAGAAGCGCAATACGGCTTTAACACTCGTTTCGAAGACGGCCCTGGCACAAACCCCGAAGAACTTATCGGAGCTGCGCATGCTGGTTGTTTTACAATGGCGACTGCCTTTGCTCTCACTGGCGCAGGCTTTAACCCTGAGCAGCTCAACACAAGCGCAAGTGTGATCATGGAAAAACAAGGTGACGCCTGGACGATCACCGAAGTTCAGTTAAAACTCGATGCAAAAATTCCTGAAATCTCAGAGGCCAAGTTTCAAGAGATTGCAGCTGGCGCAAAAGCCAATTGCCCTGTATCGCGTTTACTTAATGCGAAAATTAGTTTAGAAGCGAAGCTATTAAACTAACAAAAGATTGAGTTAAATGAACGAAGTCACCAATTGCCCAAAATGTAATTCTGAAAACATCTATCAAGATAGCAACCTATGGATTTGCCCTGAGTGTTCACACGAGTGGAGTGCCTTCGCGACTGAAGCGAAAGCCGAAGAAGCTGACGATGGCCTCTACCGCGACGCTCATGGCAATATTCTAAACGATGGGGATTCAGTCACTGTGATCAAAGAGCTTAGGATTAAGGGCTCGTCTTCGGTCGTTAAAGTGGGAACAAAGGTTAAGAATATTCGTCTTGTCGATGGCGATGATGGGCATGATATCGCTTGCAAGATCGATGGAATCGGCGCGATCAATTTAAAATCCGAGTTCGTAAAAAAAGCCTAGCTCTTGATTTACTTCTTGATTGTACGAACAAGTCTGAAGCCTACGTAAGGCGCAGAGCGCCCCGGCAGTACATTTAAATTTTGCGGAACATGGGCTCGAAAAATTGTATCGCTGTGATATCCCCCACCTCTGCCTAACCGAGCACTATCGGTCGTTCTGGACTCTGGGTCGATACCATTCATACGAGGATCAAAATCATCCCAAGTCCACTCCCAGACATTTCCGTAAAGGTCGTAGAATTGCTGTCCATCAACAACGAAAGCTTTGAGTTGTCCCACAGGCTGAGTGTGTCCATCAGAGTTTTCTTTCACCCACGCATAATCAGGAAACTCAGAATTTTCGTCTCCCCAAAAGTATGTGCCTGCGGCTCTTCCATGTCGCCTGATAACCAATTCTTTTTCGGCTTGTGTTGGTAAGCGGTAACCCTCTGCCTCATAAATTGAGTTTAATCCTTCCGCTAATTCAACCTTAAAGGGTTTTCCCTTTTCTCGGTGAATAAGATAGGCAGGCTTCAATCCATGTTCGAGTGAAAGGCGATTGGCAAAATCAATTGCATCAAACCAGCTCACGTTTTGGACGGGATGGTTAGGCGCAAGTCTCACGACATCCCCGTTTATTACACGTGTATCGAGTCTACTCTGAGAAAAAACTTTTGAAGGATTAAAGCCCATAAGGGTGAAAAACTGTTTTTGAGTTACCGAAGTCGTCATCATTTCGAACGCACGTGTCACGCGCACAGGTGGGACTATCAAAGGCTCAGGAAAAGCTTCTTCGTTTTTGTATTGGCCCGCTTGAACTGGTTTAAAAATAATCTCTTGATCTATACTCGTAGCTTCGGTTGAAGTCTGGGTTCTTTCTGTTTGAACGGTTTGCATTTCACGAAGTTTAGCTTCGACCCAAACTCTAAGAAGAGCTGAGTCTAAACCATCTTCTATCAGGCCCTCAAATACTTCTCGATGAATCAAAAGTGCAGTGTTGAGCCGTGACTCTTCTTCTGAAATCGGATTATGAATTACGCTCTTTTCAGACGCCTCTGAGAGCCTTTTGAGATGAATAGAATCAATATGGCCCTCAGCCAGAAGCTCATTTAAAAGCCCGACTGCGGCTTGGTTATTTTGCTCACGTGAGGAGGCCTCCGTCGTAGACTTTTGACCCAATAGCTGTCCACAGATTTTTCCACTAGCACTCGCCCTGAAGCCAAGGGCCAGCAAGGATGCGAGTAACAGAAAATGTAGGAGAGGCCTAAGAAGTGCCATTTTGGGCGAATCCTTTGCTTCGAGTCCAATACGGGAGTCAATAAACTGGTTTTATGTTCTTTGTGTGCCTTTGGCAGGCTGTAAAAGCAAGAAGGCCGCCAACAATTTCTGGTCAAATGAAGATTTTTATCACTTCAGGGGTATCAAAATCGAGGAGTCAATTAAAGCGGTTTTGCCATCACTAGGTCGGTCGTCTCATAACCAATGGATTGATAAAGTTTGATCGCCACTTCGTTAAAACCGAAGACGTGTAAACCAATTCCTTTAAGATCCAGATTTCGGGCTTCATCTTCGAGTAATAACAGGGCTTTTTTACCGAAGCCCCGTCCTCGAAATTCGAGTTCAACTATTATGTCACACACAAAAGCTTTGCGGTTATCCGCAGCACCTTGAACTCGAAACCAAATATATCCCACTCGCCCGAGTGCTCGGTCGTCCATAGTGAATAAATACTGATCTTTGGTTCGAACGCCATCGGGCAGAAGTCGCTCAAAATCTTTTTTTGCGATATCGTCGGCTTCTTTTTGCGTGTAGCCATTAGCTCGCATTTTATCGCTTGCATAGCCTTCACGACTTCGGGGCGCCCATTGATTAAAATCAGCTTCGGTCATTGGGATCAACTGCATTCTTTTACCTCGACTTATAAGAAAAAGTCGTATCATTCCGTTTGTTGTTCGTCTCTTCATATTTTCGGATGGCCTTTGCGTTTTCTGAGGTCCCGCACTAGAAGACCTAATGGGCTATATTTTTGATTTCCGAATAGACTCTCCTCCTTATAAAAAGTCTCAGCAAGATGCCTTTCAATGGCTTGCTGAAGAGTACTCACGTCATAATCCCGAGACTCCCCGCGAACGGTATTTGGCTTTGCTTTCTAAAGTGGGGGCAAAGCCCACGCAAGTAGAGTCGAGGTCGCATTATTTGCCCGACTTCGCTTCCGTCGATTCAAAGCGGCTCCTTTTTAAAGAAGAAAAAACTCCTGTGCTTCAAGATCGTATGGCATTTTTTGATGAGGCCTCGCTCGGAATCTTTTCAAGACTCTTTCGTGAACGCCCCCCATTTTACGAACTTTTGCATGTGACCTGCACGGGCTACATCTCTCCAAGCGCCGCACAAAAATGGGTGCTCGGTTCACAACATAAACAAAATATAACCGTCACCCATTTGTACCATATGGGCTGCTATGCCTCGCTTCCCGCGATTCGATTGGCTCGGTTCTTAAGTTTAGAAAACAAAAGAATCGAGATCTGTCACACCGAACTCTGCACTTTGCACCTAAACCCCCGAGAACCTTCGCTGGAAGACTTTGTCACCCAAACGCTTTTTGCCGACGGAGCTTGTGCCTATACAGTTCAAAAGGATCGACCTAAGGCCCCAAGCTTTAAGATCATTAAATCTTACGAAGAGCTCCTTGGAGACTCTCACACGGCCATGACGTGGGGACTACATGAAGCAGGTTTTAAGATGACCCTCTCAAGAGATGTACCTGGATTAGTTAAAAAAGCTCTTCCTGATCTTTTGGGTCGCGCGCTTGGGGACAATTTTAATTTAGCAGATCCCTCTACCATTTGGGCCATTCACCCTGGAGGACCCAAGATCGTCGAAGAAATTCAAACCCAATTTAATCTGTCGAGTGAACAGGTCCACTACTCACAGCGCATTTTAAAAACCCGCGGCAATATGTCTTCGGCCACACTCCCGCATATTTGGAACGAAATTTTAAACGACGACAAAGTGAAGAGTGGTACTCAAGTTTTAACTATGGCTTTTGGCCCAGGGCTGACTGTGAGTCTGGCTCAGCTTGAGGTTGTTAAATGATTCTTTGGTTTTATGCGGCCTTAGGTCTTCAAGGGCTCTTGATGACGGCGGATGAATTTTATTTTCACCGCCGCCGACCTATCCCCATGTGGGAACGTATCGGTCACCCTATTGATACCTTCTGTTTTTTGGTGGCGCTCGTTTTAGTTTACCTACGAGGAAGCGATGTTGTTTCAATTTCGGCTGCGGTGTTGAGCACGATCATTATTGTAAAAGATGAATGGGTCCATACTAAGTTTGCAAAAGCTGGCGAAAACTTTTTGCATGCGCTTTTGTTTATTCTTCATCCAGTGATTTTATTTCTGGCCCATAAGT
>CAZDFM010000076.1:0-8543 GCA_964504465.1 uncultured Pseudobdellovibrionaceae bacterium
ATATCAAAACGTAATTCAGAATCTTACTGCTGCGGGAGAGTTAATTAATCTCAATCGCAACGTACTTGAGCGACTTAAAACTCCTCGTCGAGCCATCATGGTCTCAGTCCCAGTACGTATGGATGACGACCGTGTCCAAGTGTTTCAAGGTTACCGCGTTCAACATAACCAAACTCTCGGCCCGTTTAAGGGAGGACTTCGTTATCACCCTCATGTTGATATCAGCGAAGTTGCGGCACTTGCTGCACTCATGACTTTTAAGAACTCTCTGTTAGGTCTTCCTCTTGGTGGCGCTAAAGGTGGAGTGCAAGTTGATCCAAGTGCACTTTCAAAAAATGAACTTGAAGCACTCACTCGTCGTTTTACTTCTGAACTTGGTCCTTTTATTGGACCTGACCGAGATATTCCTGCGCCTGACGTGGGAACAGATTCTCAAACTATGGCTTGGATGCTTGATACCTATTCAATGGAATCGGGTTTTTCACAAACAGGAGTTGTAACCGGAAAACCTGTTGAAATCGGTGGGTCTCAAGGCCGTGAAGCGGCAACAGGTTTAGGTGTAATTTACTGCACTGAAAAAGCACTCGAAAAACTGAATATGAAAATCTTTGATTGCACGATGGCAATTCAAGGTTTTGGTAAAGTGGGAATGCATGCTGCGATTGAGGGTTACGCTTTAGGTGCGAAGATCGTTGCAGTAAGTGATGTGTCTGGCGCTCTCTACAATCCAAAAGGACTCAACGTTGCAGAGTTAGTTCGCTACGTAAAAGAGAAAAAAGTAGTTAAAGGCTTTCCTGATGGAACTGCGATCTCAAACGAAGAACTCTTAACACTTGATGTAGATGTACTTGCACCTTGCGCACTCGAAAATCAAATTGATGAACATAACGCCGACAAAATTAGAGCGAAGATCATTGTTGAAGGTGCGAACGGACCGACGACTGTTTCTGCTACAAAAATTATGCACGAAAAAGGCATCATGATTGTTCCGGATATTTTGGCTAACGGTGGCGGCGTCGTGGTGAGCTACTTTGAATGGGTTCAAGATATCGTATGGCTATTCTGGACTGAAGAAGAAGTTCGTAAAAAGCTAAGAGAAATTATGTATCGTTCTTTTGATAAGGTTTGGAACTTTTCGGTCGACCATAAAGCCGACATGAGAATTTCTGCAATGGCGACTTCACTTTCTCGTCTAGAGAAGTCGATGAAGCTCAGAGGACAGGCGTGGTAAATTACCTGGCGAAGCCTTGGCTTCTCCTGCCTTCTCAAACAGCTCATCACATTGGAATGCGCGCGATAAAACTTTATAGTGGGTTGTGTTCACGGTCCACTCCAGAATGGCAAAGCTTTAAATGGAAAAATCTTGAATTTAAAAACCCCCTCGGTATCAGCGGGGGGGTCGATAAAGATTCTGAGTTTATCACCGATTGGTGGAAACTCGGCGCAGGCTTTATTGAAGCGGGAACGGTCACTCCCCGTCCGCAACCTGGAAACTCCGGAAAAGTCATAGATCGCATCAATAGTAAAAAAGCGGTCTGGAATCGCATGGGCTTTCCAAGCAAGGGGCTTGAGTTTACGTTTCAACAACTTGAGAACTTAAAACGGCCTTACGAGACTCCGGTTTTTGCCAATGTCGGTAAAAACGCCGACACTTCCCTTGAAAATGCCCACCACGACTATATCCAGTGTATTGAAAAGCTTGAACCCGTAGTCGATGGTTTTGTTGTGAACATCAGTTCACCCAACACCGCAGGCCTTCGTGAATTGCTCAAACCTGAAAGATTAAAATCTTTTTTATCTCCGATTTTAACTTCAGCAAAAAAAGCTTCACAAAAACCGCTTCTATTAAAATTGAGTCCAGATATGGACGAAGCAAGCCTCAGAAGTGCACTTGATACAAGTTATGACCTTGGGGTTGATGGCTGGATCTTGACGAATACAAGTGTGACAATTCGCGAGGGTTTAGATTTTCCGATTGAAGGTGGTGTCTCGGGCGCGCCTTTAACTTTAAGAAGTAGGGAATGTTTAAAAATTGCCCTTGAGCATTTAGGCTCAAGACGAGAGGGAAAACTTGTAGTTTCTTCGGGTGGAATTATGTCCGGTGAAGAAGCACGCTTAAGACTTTCGATGGGTGCGAATCTTGTACAGGTCTATTCTGCCCTGATCTTTGAGGGCCCAGGTTTTTTTCGAAAGTGTGCGACAAAAGGTAATCTGCAGGCTGCGGCCCCTGCCGAGGTGACAACTTGGCGCTAACTAAAAAACGTCCGACATGGATTCCTGTTGCGACCGGTCTTATCCGCCGCGAGGGTAAAGTTTTATTAGGGCGCAGACCCGAAGGGCATAGTCTCGCAGGCCTGTGGGAGTTTCCGGGCGGAAAAATCGAAATTGGTGAAACACCTGAACAAGCTCTTCAAAGAGAACTTTCTGAAGAACTTGGCATTGACGCCACAGTTGGCCCGCTTCGTCTGTCCGCGACTCACAGTTATAATGGAACAGGAATTGTTCTTTTATTTTTTGAAGTTCGTTACTGGAAGGGCGAAGTAAAACCCGTCCATCACGGAGAACTTCAATGGGTTGACCCAAAAGATTTAAGCAAACTCACATTACCCGAAGCCAATATCAAAGTGCTTGATCGTATTCTTAAGGTTTTGGATTAAATGCCACATGTGACTCTAGTTTCTGATCTTGAGCCCGATGTGGACTGGTCCGCGTTTCAGCAACTTGTAAGTCTCTCTCAACTTTTAACCCAGTCTGGTCACAGTCTTTCACTCTGGGTAAGTCCAAAAGCCCGCGAACTCGAAATTTGGCCTCAACGAGCTGAGAAGCTCGCTCCGTGTCCAAACTGGTCGACTTTTGATGCAATGAAAAGCCTGCCATTCTGGATGGGAAAAAAGACCGACATTCTTCATTTCGTTCCCAAAATGAATAGCAAAAACCGACTGCATGCTTTTACTTGGCTCGCCCCATTTTTTAAGAGTTTTCATAATCCACTTATTGTGAGCAGTTTTTTCTCTTGGCCTGCCGCGGCCCCTTATTATTTAAAACAGCTTCTGCACTTGTCTGAGTTAGTTCTCACTCCGTCTGAGTACTTAAGACATATGATATCCTCAGATTCGCACAGCACTGCCTTTCAAACGCTGTCGACTCTGCCCTTATTCCCACACATAACTTCTCAGACTGATTCAAACATTCCATCTTATTACCAGCGACTTGTGCCTTTTTTGTACCTTCCAGGAGGCGCAGATGAATGGGAAGATCCAGTGGCGAGCCTTGAAATGGTTCTCGATAACACTCAGGATTTTAATGGCTGGATTGTGGCGGGCCACGACTGGACCCAAAATTTTTTGAATTCAAGAAAGTTACAGCAGCTTTTAAAACAAAGAACAGATGCCCACCGCGTGTTCTTTCCAGAGACAATGACCTCAGAGCTTCATGAGTGGCTTATAAAAAATTGCACCGCACTTTGGCTTAAAGGTATGCGCCTTAGTTCGCTTTCGTTGTCGCAAAGCTTTGAGGATGGACTCGACTTTGAGCGTCCGCTTCTTTTCTCAAAACTTCAGTCAGATTTGCATTCGCCACACTGGGCGTCACTCTTTACCGACCCACCCGACATTGGCGCTTGGTTGAATGATCCAAATGAAACTGAGAATGTTGTCCAAAAAGTACGAGAATTAAAAACCGCGAGTTTACTTCCGGACCCAGCCAATCAGCTGAATCGATTGTATTCACAAAGTTTACAGAAAAAAGTCGACGATTAAGCTTCTAAATTATGCCATGATAGAACACCTATGGCTCGTAAAGCACTTCCAGAAAAACTGAACATTTGTATCGTCGCATATAAATTTCCGATTTTGGGTTTAGCCACCGATCACGGCTTTCTATGGCCAGTGGCGCGTGGCCTAGTGAAACAAGGTCATAGTGTAACCGTACTGAGCTGGAAAAACCCCCAAGGCCAAAAAGAGATCACTCAAGATGGTGTGAAAGCTTATTTTTTGGGTGAGCATTCTAGCAAAGAACACGAACCCAACTCTGCGCAGTTTCCTCAACTGGCTTTTAGAAAGTTCGAAAAACTTCATAAAGCAACGCCCTTTCACTTGATCCACAGCATTGATGCAAATGGTGTTGAAATCGCACGAAATAAAAAACAATTCGGAATCGCCGCAGCCTATGATGTTGAGGCGACCGAGCTGTCTCAGATCTTTTCAATTTTAGGTTACGCTCAAGAATCTGTGGGGAGTTTAGTTCAAACTGGTATCGCAGTTACTTATAAGTTTTTAACAACGTTTTTGGGTAAAGACCGTAAGCTCTTAAAAACTGCTGACGGAGTGTTTGTCACTTCACCCCAACAAAAGCTGGCGCTCGAACGCTACTACCTGCATCCCGACCGAAAAACTTATATCGTGCCCTATGGAATTGAAATTGGAGATCTGTCTCCAAGAGAAAAGTCTGAGGAGTTACGAAAAAAGCTCGGAATACCCGGCAATTCTCATGTCGTCGTAACCGTCACCGACATGGTTGAGCTTGAAGAACTTCGCACTTTGCTCAGAGCATTCGAGAAGCTTGCGGTTAAGAAACCAGCTTCGCGTTTGATCATCGTGGGTAACGGCCCACTTAAAAAAGAAATCGAATACGAAATGTTAATGCTCGCCTTAGGCAATAAGGTGATCTTTACCGGCGCTTTAAATGCGATGAATCTTTCGGAATATATCGCGCTCGCGGATATTTTCGTGAACTTGAGTGCGCGCACCTCGGGCTTTGAACCTTCTATTCTTGAAGCTATGGCCCAGAAGAAAGTGATCATTGGATCAGAAGTTAGTCCGCTTGCGACCGTCGTCGAAGCCGGAAAGGATGGCTTCTTGTTGAGACCCGCGGACACCACCGCACTTTCAGAACTTCTCGTCGCGGTCTGTGCTGAAGAACTTCCGATTCAGGAGATTGGCGAGCGGGCTCGCAACAAAGTCATGAACCTCTTTGATATGAACAAGATGCTGGGCCAGACCCTCGAGGCCTACCAAAAAACCCTTATAAATACCGGCCGTTATAAAAAACAGAGCATTTTAAGGCCTCCTCTCGCCTAAAGGCCATGCTCACGGCGCTCAGAAGCCGTGACGCTATCCATTATTAATTGTGCCTGGTGATTTAGCTCTTCAATAATTTGCTGAGGCTTAATACAATATAAGTACTTTCAATACTTTAGGCGCTTAGACTTCGACGAAGAGGATAAAATGACGAAGGCGGATTTGATCAATTTGATTTCGGAAAAAGCGGGTATCACAAGAGTCAAAGCTGAGACTGTTGTGAATACAATTTTTGATTCAATGGTCGAAGCTCTTATGAGAAATGATCGAATTGAAATTCGTGGATTTGGTTCATTTGTAAATCGCGATTACGGATCTTACAAAGGCCGTAACCCTCGCACCGGTGAAGTCATTGAAGTCAGCGAAAAGAAACTGCCATTTTTCAAAGTCGGAAAAGAACTTAAAGAAGACATCAACAAATCTTAGTCTTAATTGAAGCTTAAGTTTTCTAAAGAAGCCGCGTTTATCGCGGCTTTTTTTATTCCTGCCTTAAAGCTTCAATGACTTCGAGGCGCTCTGCTCGGAGTGCAGGCACTAAGCCGCTCGCAATACCGGACAAGACAATCGCACCGGCTGAAACTAAAACCGCAGGCCAGCGAATGATCCATTCGAACTGCATATCGGGGATGAGCTTAGTCGCGGCATAAATCAAACCGTGATAAGCCACGAAGCCACTTACTAAACCTATTATCCCGCCCAGTGCGCAAAGCACTAGCGATTCTGTTAAAACCAAGGCTCGAATCTGAGATGGAGTGGCACCCAACGATTTCCTTAGTCCAATTTCTTTGAGCCGTTCAGATAAATTCACAAACATCATATTGTTAATCCCGACACAACCTACAAGAAGGGCTACCATTGCCACCGCAGTTAACAATGTCGAAAACACACTTAAAAATAAGTTCATCTGTGCAATGACTTTGGCGTTTGAGTGGGTCTCAAAGCTGCCTGTACTGCCGTAACGAGATTTTAAAAAACCTTCGATTTGTTTGCCGATGGCTTCAGGATCCTTGCCATCATGAATTTTCATCTGCACTTGGCGAATTTCGGTATACCAAAAGTTTGTCACACTCTTCTGTAGATAAGTGACAGGCAGAAAAACCTGATAATCAGGCTGAACTTCGGTTTGACTCGGTTGAGACTCCATCACTCCTATGACTCGACAAGGGATGTCCATTTCGCCATTTTGAACAACGGTGAGGGTTTTATCGATTGGATCTTGGCGGCCAAAGAGCTCTTTCATTACTCCTGCACCAAGCACACAAACTGGATTTGAGTTTTCAATATCGAAAAAGCTGAGCCCCCGTCCCTGTGCTAAAACTTGCTGGGTGATAAAATAATAATGCTCATTTACTCCCATTGCTCGAGTGTTTTCGGCAAAAGAACGTCCACCATAGTTGAGAGTCGGTTCGTGAAGCATTATCAGAGGAGACAGCAGCTGAATTTCGGGAAAAATAGTTTGTAAGGGTTTTAAATCGTTAGTTGGGTCGAAGGCTCTAAAAACCACGGGTACAAACTCGCCAGAGGACCTCCTCCAATTTGGATTTCCAAACAGGCTCAGATTATTTACGCCGAGAGACTGATAGCTCTTTAAAATTCGATTCCCCGCATAGTCCCCGAGACTCATCGTAGTCAGAACTGCCGCAATTCCCAATACGATCCCTAGCATCGTCAAAAAGGATTTTGCTTTTGTTCGGTTGATGTTGGTCCATGCGGGGCGGAGCGCTCTTATATATGAGAGAAGATTTAACCCCGGAATCTTTGAACCGAGTGAATTCGTTGATCGAACATCTGAAACTTTTTGAATTGGAAACTGACGGGTATCGCTGTCGATCTCTCCGTCTTTAAACCGAATCACACGTGAACATTGTTCCGCAACTTCTGGACTGTGAGTGATCAGGACAATGGTTTTTCCTTCTTTATGGAGGCGTTTAAAAACTTCCATAACGGCTTCAGAAGAATGGCTATCTAAGTTCCCGGTAGGTTCGTCAGCTAAAATAAGTTGTGGTGAATTTAGGAGCGCTCGTGCGATGGCAACTCTCTGCTGCTGACCACCTGAAAGTTCCTGTGGCTGTCGTCCTAAAAGTTCTTCTATTCCGAGAGTTTTCGCCAGCGATTTTGCGTGACCGATTTGTTCTGGGGTTGGCCTTGAGTGGTCATAAGGATAAAAGGCTGGCAGTAGAATATTATCTAACACTGTCGCTCGGGGCATCAGGTGAAACTGTTGAAACACAAAACCGATTTCTTGATTTCTGAAGATGGCTTTTTGTTCGGCACTCAAAGCGGAATAAGCTTTATCTTGAAAGAAGATCTCGCCGTCAAATTTACTCACCAACGTTCCGAGCAAATAAAAGAGCGTCGATTTTCCTGACCCCGAAGGGCCGGTAATCGCGACGAAATCGCCTTCTTCAATTGAAAAGCTAACGTTCTTGAGAACGGGCTCGCCAGCTCGATAGGCGTAACTAATATTTTGCGTCTTAAGTAAAGTCTTACTCACAGCTTACCGAAATCCACCATTTGAACTTCGAGCCCTTCTGTCGCGCCTTCGGTCACCTCGATCATAAGGTCATTGGATAGGCCAGTTTTAATAGCATGACGTGCGCCAGTTTTATCGACGAGATAGTAGCCGTTATCATCACGATGAATAAACTCGTGCTTTACTGCGATTACATTTTCAGCTTTTGCTGAGATGACATCTACCACTACTGTAAGTCCTGGTTTTAAATCTTCGTCTGGATTCTCTACCCGAATTTCAGTCGGGTATTCGACTCGCCCACGGTCCCACCGGTCTTCTGACTTTCGAGGTGAGAGCGCAATACCCTTCACAATCCCTTTATACTTCTTTCGAGGAATTGCGTTCGCCTTTATTTCTGCTTCAAGATTTAAAGAAACTTTTGCGATATCGACTTCGGGTACATTTGTATCAACCCAAATTTCTCGTAAATCATTTACTACCATAATAGCGGTTGATGTCGCTGCCGACGTTACGTATTCGCCTTCGCGGGATAAGATCTGAGTCACCGTGCCCGCAAAAGGGGCCACGATTGGAAAAACTTCGGAATCGGGCTGATTCATAGTTTGTCTTACGCGAACTAAAGGTTGGCCTTCTTTAACTTTATCTCCAACTTTTACATAGAGGTTACCGATATACCCCGAGTACCCTGGTCTAACTTGAGTTTCGCGAAGTCCGCGCAATTTTCCATTGAGACTTACTTTCTGCACGATTGTCTGTTTTTGAACGATCCCGATTCGCGCCTCTTGTTTGGGCTCTTCAGTACAAGCCAGAAACAAAGGAACTAAAAAAATAAGAAATAAATTAGAGCTGCAAGCAAGCTTCATACAACGTCCCTAGTAGCTGCCGTTGACCGGCAATATTAATAAGTGAATCAAGAGTTTCTTGCTCCAAATCTAGCTCAGCTTGAAAACGTCGCTCTAAACTCGTGCTCAAATCAAGATAAGATGCTCTTC
>CAZDFM010000077.1:0-8479 GCA_964504465.1 uncultured Pseudobdellovibrionaceae bacterium
GTAAAGGCGGGCTTGCCCGCCGACGGAAATCAGTCCACAATTAGTACTAGCTCAAACCGGAAGCGGTATTCTTTATGAACCGCTTGGAGAAAGCGGCTTTAATAAAGCCTTACTCAAAATGCTCTTCGATAAAAAAGGCGTAGCCGGTGTAAATGGAAAACTGGTCGCAGAATATGTAGGCGAGCCAAGAGAGGATATTCCCGAACCTCGGCTGGCAAGTGCTGAGCAAAGCAACTCTTCGATTCTTTATGAAAAGGAACTTTACCTGAAGCTCTTTCGCCGAGTTGAAGAAGGCGAAAACCCTGATATCGAAATCGGGCGCTTTTTAGCAGCGAGAGAGTCGGCAGTGACAGCGGGATACTTGGGATCTTTATCTTACAAGGTCGGAGGCAAGGTGTTGTCTCTGGCGATTCTTCAAAAGCAGGTTCCCAACGAGTCTGACGGCTGGCAACTTTTGGTGGGTCAAGTCGGGCAGATTGCCGAGCGAATCTTAACTGAAAACTTATCAGAACAATGTCAGACGCCGCCGATTTTAAATCTCGCGGATGTACGTAACATAACAGTTCCCGAAGAGTATCAAAATGTTGCCGGTTATACGCTGAGACTTGCACAGCAACTGGGTATTAAAACTGCCGAGATGCATATTACAATGGGAACTGAAGATCGCGATCCGAACTTTATCCCCGAAGCTTATACACCTTTTCATCAACGTTCTGTGTTTCAGAGTTTTAGAAATCTAACTGATCGAGTTTTTAATCAGTTGCGCAGTCACGTTAAAGAGATTCCTGAAGAAAGCCGAGCGCTCGGAGAAGAAGTTTTAGCGCGCGAGAAAGAAATTTACGACCGATTTGCCTATATGAAAACTGTTGCAATCGATGCGCTCAGGGTTCGTATTCACGGTGACTATCATTTGGGTCAAGTGCTCTTTACGGGTGAAGACTTTTTGATTATCGATTTTGAAGGAGAACCGGCCAGGGGGATTGGTGAAAGAAAATTAAAACGTTCACCTCTTAAGGATGTAGCCGGAATGTTAAGGTCGTTTGATTACGCAGCCGAATTTTATCTTAAAAAGCATGTGCTGCGCGAACAAGACAAGCAGTCGATTGAAAATTGTCTGCGGATTTGGGCCGATTGGTCGAGTATCGAGTTTGTAAAGGCTTACTTAACTCGAATAGAAGGTCATGAGCTTCTTCCCAAAGAGCCAGAACAACTCGATGCACTACTGAAGATGTTTCTACTTGAAAAAGCACTCTACGAAGTCGGCTACGAACTTCGAAGCCGGCCTGAGTGGGTTGAAATCCCACTTCGTGGAGTTCTTAAAGTTTTAAAAGGAGCGAGATGACGACTTATTCTCCTCGTACTCAAGCTGAGGTGCGGTTGCTCCGTAGGGCCTCTCGACTTTGGGGCCTTCAAACCGAATTTACCAACGCCGAGAAAACGGTGACTTCATCACCTCACGAGGCTTTACTTGAGATTTTAGGTCTTCTCAGTGGAGAAAATGTTAAAACTGAGGCTGATCTCTTGAAGCTTTGCGAACGCACTTGGGACGAAAAATTCTCTCAGGTTTTAGAGCCAGCCTATGTCATCGAGGCGGGCCAAGAGTTCGCAATCCACGGATTTCTTTTTGAAGCTTCGATAAGAGAGAAAATATCACCTAAGGTTACTCTATGGCTTGATGATGGCACTCGCCTGAATCCAGAGTCCGTAAAGTTAATAAAAGGGTCTCTAAGGGCCAAAGGACAAAAGAAAGCCTTGAGATTTAAACTTCAAGTAAAAGCTAAGCTTCCGGTCGGCTATCATCGGCTTGAGTTTGAGTACGGAGAAGTTCACAAAGAGGCCTATCTCTATTCGGCGCCCGCCCGACTTAAAGAATTGAGTCAAAAACAATGGGGGCTTTTTACACCACTTTATGCCATCAGCAACGAACGAAATTGGGGGATGGGCGATTTAACGGATTTACGAAGTTTGCAGGATTATAGCTCAAAGCAGGGGGCAAGTTTTCTGGGAACGCTCCCGATGCTTGCGGCTAAGCTTGGAGAAGTGGATTCCGATCCAAGCCCTTATTCGCCCGAGTCTCGACTTTTTTGGAATGAAGTGTACCTCGATGTTGAAACTCTTTTGGAAGAGTCCCAAAATTTAGAAGCTCTTAATTTGCGAAAAAGTTTAGACGAAGAAATTGAAAAATTAAGAGATGAATCCCAAGTGAATCACACCGCAGTTTTTCTTTTAAAAAAGAAAGTCCTTGCCGTACTTGCGCGCGACTTTTTTAATCGGGGCGAAGACAAGCTTGAGACGTTTAAAAACTTTACCCAAAACACTCCGCATATCTTGGAATATTCAAAAAGCCGAAGTGGTGGTGACCAAGTTGAAAACCAGTACCATCTTTATGTGCAATTCAAAATGGATCAAGCGCTTCAAAAGATGTCAGGTCCAGGCCGTGATTCCCAAAAGACTGCGGGCTTGTACTTAGATTTTCCAGTAGGTGTCAGCGCGAGCGGCTTTGATGCCGAAAAATTCTCAGAGAGTTTTTTGAAAGGTGCCAGTGCGGGAGCGCCTCCGGACCTGGTATTTCCGGGGGGGCAAAACTGGGGTTTTGAGCCGCTTCATCCCAAGAGTATCCGAAAGAATTCTTACGATTATCTTATCAAATGTTTACGTCATCATATGCGCCACGCCTCGATCTTACGCCTAGATCATGTGATGGGATTTCATAGGATGTACGTTGTGCCAAAGAGCCTCGATGCAAAACGTGGAGCCTATGTTAGATATCGCAGAGATGAACTTTTTGCGATACTAAAAATTGAAGCCTCTCGAGAGAATGTCACTGTGGTAGGTGAAGACTTAGGCACAGTGCCTGACGAAGTACGAAAAGACCTCGTGAACAGCGGGGCACTTCGCATGTGGGTGCTCCCATTTGAAGCCGAGCTTAAGCCACAAGCAGCTATCGCAAAAGCACCTCGCCAAAGTTTAGCCTGCCTCAACACACATGATATGATTCCTTTTGCGGGGTTCGAAGACGCTCTTGATATTAAGCTCTATAAAAAACTTGGCCTCGTATCCGAAGAGCATGCCGCTCAAGACCTTCTCTCTCGGCAAAAGCAAGTTAAGGCTTGGCTGAAAGATCTCAATTTAAAGAGTTCCGAAAAGCTTTTTATTAAACTCATAGAGCAGCTTGCAAAAAGTCCGGCTCAGTTATTTTTACTTAATATCGAAGATCTCTGGGGCGAAACCGAAGCACAGAATGTTCCAGGAACTTGGAAGGAAAATCCAAATTGGCGCAAGCGATGGCGTTACTCATTTGATGAGTGGTCGAATCGCGATGATGTCAACTCGGTCTTTGATCTTCTGCGTGAGCTTAGACCCGAACATCGAACTCGCCCTGTTATTCACAACAAAAAGGAGGTGTTAGTTGGAAATGCAAAAACATCTCTTAACTAAACCGGTGGAATCAAACTTTTCACCCGCAGATCTTTATCTTTTTAACGAAGGCCGTTTGCACAGGGCCTATCGAAACCTAGGTGCACATCCGGGAACACACGGAGCACAAGAAGGTTATTGGTTTTCGGTATGGGCACCGGGCGCCGAGCAGGTTTCGGTGGTGGGTGACTTTAACCAATGGGATGAGCAGACTCATCTTATGAAAGCTTTGTCTAATTCGGGCGTATGGAGTTGTTTTATTCCAGACCTCAAGGAGAGGCAAAACTATAAATACCGAATTAAAGTTCCAGGCGGCTACAGCGTTGATAAAGCGGACCCGTTTGCTTTCTATACAGAAGTTCCACCCAATACTGCCAGCCGAACTGCAAATTTAGACTACAAATGGCAAGACCAAGATTGGATAAAAGACCGCGGGGTGCTTCAAGCAGCTGACCAGGCCATGTCGATTTATGAGATTCACTTAGGCTCCTGGAAGAGAAAACTTGAAGATCAAAATCGAAGCCTGACTTACCGAGAACTCGCTTCCGATCTACCCCTCTACGTCAAAGAGATGGGTTTCACTCACGTAGAACTTATGCCCGTGATGGAGCATCCGTTTTATGGCTCATGGGGATATCAGACTACGGGCTACTTTGCGCCGACTTCTCGTTACGGGGAGCCTGCGGACTTTATGTTTTTAATCGACGAACTACATCGTCACGGCATTGGGGTGATTTTAGATTGGGTGCCTTCACATTTTCCAAGCGATGAGTTTGCGCTCGGGTATTTTAACGGTACCCATTTATTTGAACATGAAGATCCACGCTTAGGCTTTCATCCCGATTGGAACAGCCTGATTTTTAATTACGGCAGACACGAAGTGAAGAGTTTCTTAATTTCGAGTGCGCTCTTTTGGTTGGATAAATATCACATTGATGGCCTGAGAGTGGATGCTGTCGCTTCGATGCTGTACTTAGATTACTCCCGTAAAGCCGGAGAGTGGATTCCCAACAAATTTGGGGGTCGCGAAAACCTTGAAGCCATCAATTTCTTAAGAGAACTCAATGAGACCATTTATCAGAACTATCCAGACGTTCATGTCATCGCCGAAGAGTCGACCGCGTGGCCGCAGGTTTCTCGGCCGACCTACGTAGGAGGGCTTGGCTTTGGAATGAAGTGGGATATGGGGTGGATGCACGACACTCTTGAGTACTTCAAAAAAGATCCGATCCACCGGCAATTCCATCAGAACCAACTCACCTTTAGGCAAGTTTATGCTTTTAGTGAAAATTTTGTGCTGTCGATATCACACGATGAAGTTGTCTACGGAAAAGGTTCTGTGTTTTGTAAGATGAGTGGTGATGAGTGGCAGAAATTTGCCAATCTTAGATGTTTGTACGCCTATATGTATGCACAGCCGGGCAAAAAGCTTTTGTTTATGGGAAGCGAGTTCGCACAAAAATCAGAGTGGGGACATGAGACCAGCCTTGATTGGCATCTAACCCAGTATGAAGGCCGTCACCAACAGATGCAAAATTTTGTTAAGAATCTGAACCACCTCTATAAAGAACAAGTACCCCTTCATGAACTTGATTTCTCTCCCGAGGGTTTTGAAGTCTTAGATGTAAGTGACACCCAGAACTGTATTCTAAGTTTTTTTAGAAAAAGCCATAGTGGTGAGAAGGTCTTGTGCATCTTTAACCTAACTCCTATTCCCCGTTATGGATATCGGCTTGGCGTTGATGAACCGGGCCCCTGGCGAGAGCTTTTAAACTCGGATCTCGAAAAATTTGGTGGCAGTGGAGTTAGAAATCCCGACGTCATTGTTTCTGAAAATATTCCTTCGCACGGACGGGCGCTGAGTTTGAATCTCACATTGCCACCCTTATCGGCGCTCTACTTAACTTCAAAAGGAGTGGGGTAATGCTAGAGCTAAAACGAATCGGAGCTTGGGCAGATGAAAAGGGAGTCCACTTTCGTGTGTGGGCACCAAAACCAAAAACTGTTGAGCTTGCTTGGTGGAGAGCGGGAGCTAGTGAGCCCGAATATTTTAGCATGAAACCCGAACACAGAGGTTACTACAGCCTTTCCCTTTCAGAAGCAAAAGCCGGTGATTTATATAAATTTCGGTTAGACCGGAAGCAGTCAATTCCAGATCCTGCGTCGTGCTTTCAGCCCGATGGACCACACGAAGCCTCGCAAGTTTTGGGTCGTGAATATAAGTGGAGCGATCAGGCATTTCAGACGGCACCTCTCAATGAACTCGTCATTTATGAACTCCATGTCGGAACCTTTACGGCCGAGGGAACATTTGCCGCAATAGAAGAGAAATTGAACCACTTAAAAGAATTGGGCGTAAACTGCATTGAGATTATGCCGATCGCTCAGTTCTCAGGACAAAGAAATTGGGGTTATGATGGAGTCGGACTTTTTGCTCCTCAGAATAGCTATGGTCCGCCTGAAACTTTAAAACACCTGGTAGATGCCTGTCATAATCAGAACCTCTCTGTCATTCTTGATGTGGTTTACAATCATCTAGGTCCAGAAGGAAACTATTTACCGCTCCTTGGTCCTTACTTTCAAACGAAGTATAAAACTCCTTGGGGAGATGCCCTTAATTACGATGAACACGGCAGCGACGAAGTTCGAAATTATTTTTTGCAAAATGCTCGGCAGTGGCTCGAGGATTACCACATTGACGGCTTAAGACTTGATGCCGTACACGCAATTTTTGATGTTTCAGCTAAACCATTTCTGGAAGAACTCAGTGAACTACGAGACGAATTGTCGTCAAAGCTTGGTAAGCCGCTTTATCTTATTGCCGAAAGCGATTCCAATGACTCTCGAATTTTACGCAGCCGCGAGCAGGGCGGGCTTGGTTTAGATGCTCACTGGGCCGATGACTTGCACCATGTAGTGCACTCGCTCTTAACTGGCGAAGAACAAGCCTATTACTCGGGCTATGGAAAGCTTGAGCACCTCGCCAAAATCTACGAAACCGGACTTCTTTTTGATGGCGATTACAGTGAGTCACGCGCACGGCGTGTGGGCCGAAGTTATAGTGACATAGATAACTTTAGACTTTTGGTTTGTGCACAAAATCACGATCAGATTGGAAATCGTAAATCAGGGGACCGTCTTTCGACTCTTGTTTCGCCAGAAAAACTCCGTTTGGCTGCCGCACTCGTATTACTTTCTCCGGGCATGCCGCTGCTTTTTATGGGCGAAGAATGGGGTGAAACAAATCCGTTCTTATATTTTGTTGATCACCAAGATAAAAAGTTGCTTGAGGCTGTACGAAAAGGACGAAAAGAAGAGTTCTCCGGTTTTAACTGGGAAGGCGAGGTTCCAGATCCGGCTTCAAATGAAACTTTTGAGAGTTCTAAGATAAATTGGGATTTTGATAATGACGCTAAAAGATCTGAACTCTTTAAATATTACCAAGAACTTATCCGCCTCTCAATAAAGTTGCGGCGTGAAAAGCTGTTTAAAAAGGGAAGTATCCATACCTCACTCGAGAAGCAAAAAAAGAATTTCAAAGTAAGCAATCAGAGCCAAGATCTACACCTAGTGTTTTCATTTAGCGAAAAGCCTCAAAAAATGGAGCTCGGAAAGTCGGGCGTAGATATTGTTTTTGATTCGCTTTCTAACTCGAGGCTTACAAATGGCGCACTTGAAATCCAGCCGTACTCGGCGCTTATTCTTCAAGGAGCTTTAGGTTGAAACGTTACCTCTGTGTGCATATGCATTTCTATCAACCGCCACGTGAGAACCCGTGGCTTGATGAGATAGAACTTCAAGACTCAGCGTATCCTTTTCACGATTGGAACGAGAGAATCTCTTTTGAAAGCTATCGCTCCAATGCGGCTTCGCGTGTTTTAGATTCACGTGGCCGTGTGGTGAACCTTTCGAACAACTACACAAAAACCAGTTTCAACTTTGGTCCTACCTTATTATCTTGGCTTGAAGACAAAGATCCCGAAACTTATGAACGGATCTTAGAAGCAGACCGACGAAGCCAAAAGAATTTCGGAGGCCACGGCTCGGCGATTGCTCAGTGCTATAATCACATTATCATGCCGCTCGCAAACCGGCGCGACAAAGAAACCCAGATTCTTTGGGGACTACGAGATTTTGAAAGGCGCTTTAAACGCAAGCCCGAATCTATGTGGCTTCCCGAAACCGCAGTTGATCTTGAAAGTTTAGAGTTAATGGTGGATCAAGGTTTGAGCTATGTCCTTTTAGCTCCGCGACAAGCCGCACGGGTTAAAACCTTAGACTCAGAAGAAGAATGGCTCGACGTAAGCGGAGAAAATATCAACACTCGCGAGGCTTACTGGATTAATCTTCCTTCGGGACGAAGAATCGCAGCATTTTTTTACAACGGCGGTATTTCAAAGGCGGTCGCTTTCGAAGGGCTTCTTCATAACGGCGAAACCTTTGCAAATCGTCTTTTAAGTGGCTTTAGTGAAGAGAGTTCACCGCAACTTTTGCATATTGCAACTGACGGCGAAACCTACGGGCACCACCATGCTCAAGGCGACATGGCTTTAGCCTATGCTTTAGCGCATATTGAAAAAAACAAACTCGCGACTCTTACAAACTATGGTCAGTATTTAGAACTGTTTCCGCCAACCAAAGAAGTTGAGATTTTTGAGTACTCATCCTGGAGTTGTGAGCACGGAGTTGAACGCTGGCGCTCCAATTGCGGGTGCAGCGGCGGAAGGCAAGGGGACTGGCACCAAAAGTGGAGGCAACCGCTTCGTCAAGCGGTGGATCTTCTTCGAGACGAAATCACAACTTCTTTTGAAACCATGATGAAAGAATATGTCGAAGACCCGTGGGCGGTCCGAAACGACTATATTCGCGTAATTGAAGACCGCACTTTAGCTAACATCGAGCAGTTCTTAAAAAAGTGGTGCGGTGATAAAACTCTAAGTGATTCTGAAACGACCCTGGTTCTAAAAGCCCTTGAGTCCCAACGGCATCTCCTTTTAATGTACACAAGCTGCGCCTGGTTCTTTGATGACATCTCGGGAATCGAAACTATTCAGAACCTTCA
>CAZDFM010000078.1:0-6979 GCA_964504465.1 uncultured Pseudobdellovibrionaceae bacterium
ATAAGAAATTGAAGCTGGCTTTGAAGCGTTCGCGAAGTTCCCATTCGGTGCCGCCGTAGGGTGGGCCTTCGGGTTTGTCCATTGCGAAGAAGACGCCAAGAACGTGGCCGCCGGGGGCGAGAAGGGATTTCCAAACTTTTACTAAATCACTTCGTCGAGTGGGTGGAATTGCGCAGTAGCATGTGTGTTCAAAAATAATATCAAACTGTCCCTTCCAATCATCCGGAAGGTTGAAGATATCTTGTAGTTCAAATTTTAGATTCGGAAGCTGACCGTAAAGAGCTTTGGCTTGTTCAATTGCAGAAGGGCTTATATCGACGGCCGTTACAATATGACCTTGTTCTGCAAAGAAAGCTGCATCATGGGCACGGCCCGCGCCCAAGACTAAAACTCGCGATCGAGGAATTTTTAATTGCGGTACAATCACAGGCAATGCTGTGGCCGGGCCTTCTAAATCCCAAGGCGGCGTTTCTCCAGTTTTATAAAATTCAGTCCAAAAACTTTCTTTGCCAGGAACTTTTGTGTCGTCGAGCCAGAAAGGGGTCTCATACCGTTTTCCATCAACTACAAAAGCATCATCTTCGTATTCATCAAGCAGATTAAAAAACTGAGCTTGAGCTTTGCGGCTGAGTACAAAAGGTAAGCCCTCAAGAGTGCGCCCGTGGAAACGATCCCAATCATCGAGGGTCAGAGAATTTAAATTAAATTTTCTTTCAGCTCCGTAGGCTAAAAGAATTTTCCAAACATCACCGGCCTGCTTCTCAACAAATTGTACGACGAGAGGCTCATCAAAGGCCTCTAAGATGGCCCAGGTTCCAAGAGAGTTAACTAAAAACGTTCCGGATTCATGACGAGTGAGACTGTTCATGAGTTCACGACCGAACTCTTCTTCTTGTGTTCGCTGTCCTTGGCTTGAAAAAAAGCCGTCTTCGTCCATTTGAAGATAACGATAAGGAAGTTCTATGGGTTCGCGCTCGTCAGATGACGGCGACTGAGAACTCATTTGGCCTCAGGTGCCGCTTTTTTTGCGGGAAGATTATCAACAGGGGGAGCGCCTTCTTCTACGATGATGGCGTCTTCATCAGAAGAGGCTGTGACGTCGGGCTCTTCACCATCAGGAGTGATTTTCATGCCGTCTTTGAACTCAACTTTGTTGTTGAGAATATAAAGGTCGTCCATGCTCCAGACTTGCGTTTTGCCGTCTTCGTCTGCTTTACGGTTAAGCATTGCATAACCTTCGATCGCGACACGTGCGGCACCAATGGCAGCACTCTCGTCTTCGAAAGAATAGATGAATGAAGCTTTGATCTGTTTTTCTTTTGTTTTTTCCGTCCAGAATCTTTCGAACTTGAGATTTCTCGAGTTCGGTAAATTTTCTTGGATGTAAGAAGTGATCATCGATTTTAGATCTTCTTGAATCCCGATGTGGATGTCTTGGGTAACAGCGCGTGGAGTGTTCACCATCGCCCAGGTCCAATGCATTAAAACAAATAATAAAATAAGGCTGATAAACTTCATCGTCGATTCTCTTTTTGCTGTTCTCTTAGAGAGAAAAAAGTTGTACAGCCATCCTAGCCCAAGAGAACTGGGCCGACAATCACCTTTGATTGGGGAATTAAATGACTTTGCGAAATTGGATCGAGCAGGGGCAAAACTTACTGAAAGAATTTTTAGATAAGCCTGAATCCTCTACAAGTTGGATCAAACAATTGCCCGAGCCGGTATCAAAACGAGTATTGGCTTACGCGTCAGAGCTGCTTGAACCAAGCTTTTGGGGTACCGGCTTAAGAATTCGCGATTTAAAGCGGGAGCGAATTTGGCTCGAACTGCCACTTCGCCGTCGCCAAAGTTTATCCAGTGGAGAACTTCAAGCGGGGGCTCTTCTCTCGACTGCCGAATGGGCTTTTCGACTTTTGTGGTCGCAACAAGGTCATATGAGCCACAGCCGAGTTTGGCTCTCACACGGGGAAGTCGAACTCGATGGACCTCTTTCGACAACCGTATGGCTCCGCGGCGAATTTCCATTAGAAATGATCGAGCGCGTGCAGTTTGAACTGATGAAAACGGGTAAAGTTCAAGAAGAGTGGGCCATGTCAATTTTGAATACTTCCGAGCGACAAATCGGCCGCGTTCATCTTCAGCTCAATTGGAGCAGTGACTTGCTATTAGCGGCTCCGAAAGCTTAGCTTCACAGGGTAAGCCGCAGCGAATAAACAGTCCGTCTTATTGTCTTTTCCTATTGAGATCGTTAGGTTGTTAACACTTTAGGTTATGGGTAAAGGGGAATCTTTTAAGCATGAGCGTTATCGAAACTCAGATCGACACCGGATCCGCACAATTCAAAGAAAATCGCGCCACCATGCTCGAGCAAGTTGGCCTTTTTAAGCGACGATGGGCCGAAATTAAAAAAGGTGGGGGCGAAGAAGCCGTTGCAAAACACAAGGCTCGCGGAAAACTCGCAGCACGCGAACGTATCGAAACTTTGATCGACCCGGGTTCAGAATTTTTAGAGTTCTCCAATTTTGCAGCTTTTGGAATGTACGACAACCAAGCTCCTGGTGCGGGAGTTGTAACTGGAATCGGCTTAGTGAAAGGCCAAGAGTGCGTCATTGTAGCCAACGATGCCACAGTCAAGGGCGGAACTTATTTCCCTCTCACAGTTAAAAAACATCTTCGCGCTCAAGAGATTGCGCAAGAAAATGGACTGCCTTGTATTTATCTTGTCGACAGCGGTGGAGCTTTTTTACCCCTGCAATCTGAAGTTTTCCCAGATCGGGATCATTTCGGAAGGATCTTTTACAACCAAGCTCAAATGTCGGCCAAAGGGATCGCTCAAATTGCGGTCGTAATGGGAAGTTGTACCGCTGGCGGAGCCTATGTGCCTGCGATGAGCGACGAAAATATTATTGTGCGTGGAAACGGAACCATCTTTTTAGGCGGGCCACCACTAGTTAAAGCCGCAACAGGTGAAGAAGTGAGCGCCGAGGATTTAGGCGGAGCGGTTGTGCATTCTCACGTAAGTGGAGTGACTGACCATATCGCAGAAGACGACGAACACGCGCTCGAAATTACTCGCGATATCGTGAGCCATCTAAACCGCACTCAAAAACAAGTTTTGCAGAAACGACCGGTTCAAGATCCGATTTATAAACCCGAAGAAATCTACGGAATTATTTCGCGAGATTCGCGAACTCCGTTCGACGTACGAGAGATAATTGCTCGAATTGTAGACGGCAGCGAGTTCCACGAATTCAAGGCCAACTACGGTACAACACTTGTCACAGGTTTCTCTCATATCTTTGGTTTCCCGGTCGGAATCGTAGCGAACAATGGAGTTCTCTTTAGTGAGAGCGCCATGAAAGCGGCTCACTTTGTCGAACTCTGTGACCAGCGCGGAATTCCGCTCGTATTTTTACAAAATATTACGGGCTTTATGGTCGGCAAAAAATATGAAAACGAAGGAATCGCCAAACACGGAGCCAAAATGGTCATGGCGGTCAGTAACACTCGAGTTCCAAAATTTACGGTCATTATTGGTGGCTCTTACGGAGCAGGAAACTACGGAATGTGTGGCCGAGCTTTTCAGCCGCGACAACTGTGGATGTGGCCTAATGCTCGGATCTCGGTCATGGGTGGCGAGCAAGCCGCCAACGTATTACTCACGGTAAAACAAGATCAGCTCGCAGCAAAATCTATGACGATGTCAACCGAAGCGCAGGTGGAGTTTAAAAAACCAATTTTACAAAAGTACGACGAAGAATCTTCGGCCTATTTTTCAAGCGCACGGATTTGGGATGATGGGATCATTGATCCGGCTGACACACGCAAAGTTTTGGCACTCGGGATCAGTGCTTCTTTGAATACGCCTTGGCCAGATCCGGTCAAGGGCGTCTTTAGAATGTAGGCAAAGATGGAAAATATAAAGCTGAATAAAAATGGAAGCGTGCTTGAGATTGTTTTAAACCGTCCCGATAAGCGCAATTCGTTTAATCCAGAAATGATTCAAGAACTCACCAAAGCGTTCAGCAATATTGGCGATGCAAGAGTTGTGTTACTTCGTGGCGAAGGTACAAGTTTTTGCACAGGTGCAGATCTTGAGTGGATGAAGTCGGTTAAGAACTTCACTCTCGAAGAAAACCGAAAAGATTCTGAAACACTTTATAAAATGTTTGAAGCACTTAAGCGCTGTCCAGTACCCGTGATCGGGCAAGTACATGGGCACGTCATGGGCGGAGCTTTAGGTTTACTTGCACTTTGCGATATTGCAGCAGCCGAAAAAGAAACAAAGTTTTGTTTTAGCGAAGTAAAATTAGGTCTGGTGCCAGCGGTGATCTCACCTTTTGTTTTAAGTAAAATGCCAATAGGCCGTGCTCGCCGCTGGATGCTCACAGGCGAAATTTTTGGGGCGACTGAAGCGTCACAAGACGGACTTGTTAATTTTGTTGGATCAATGGACGAAGTAAACAAATTCGTAAGTGAAATTTTAGACCTATATAAAAAATTGGGCCCCCAGGCCGTCAAAGACACAAAATATTTGTTAACAAACCTGAGTTCTTGGACAGAAGAAAAAAGCTTTAAAGAAACAACCCGAGTTATTGCCGAGCGCCGCGTGAGCGATGAGGGGCAAGAGGGTTTGGCGAGCTTTTTAGAAAAAAGAAGTCCAAGCTGGTACCTGAAACAGTGATGCTATGAAACGGAATTTTGATAAAATCGCGATTGCAAATCGAGGCGAAGTTGCTGTTCGGATTATAAAAGCCTGTCAAGAGCTGGGGATAGAGACTGTCCTCTTGCACTCCGAAGCCGACATGCAGACTTTGGCTTATAGACTGGCAGACGAAACCGTATGCATTGGTCCATCACCTACGAGTGAAAGCTACTTAGATATTCAAAAGAATATTCAAGGCGCATTAAGCGCGGGTGCCGATGCGATTCATCCAGGCTTTGGCTTTCTGTCAGAGAACGCAGATTTTGCAGAAGCGTGCGAAGAAGCCAATCTTGTTTTTATTGGTCCAACACCCAATGCGATTCGCCTTTTTGGCGATAAAATTTCGGCCAAGAAGTTGGTTGAAGAGGCGGGTGGCCCAGTTGTGCCTGGATATCAAGGGGACGATCAAACTCTCGATACACTCATTGCAAAAGTTGAGATGATGGGCCTGCCAGTAATTGTCAAAGCGGCAGCAGGCGGCGGCGGAAGAGGACTTAAAGTCATCCGTGAAATGTCGCAAGCAATAGACGCGATTGAGTCAGCAAAACGCGAAGGCTTATCGGCGTTTGGTTCGGACCGAGTGTTTATTGAAAAGTATCTAGAAGAAGCCAAACACATTGAAGTGCAAATTTTTGGAGACGCCATTGGCAAAGTCTACAGTCTTTATGAACGCGAATGTTCCGTTCAAAGACGGCACCAAAAAATAATTGAAGAAGCCTTGTCTCCCGCGCTTGACGACACCTTAAGGGCTGAAATTGCTGAGACAGCTCGTCGTATCGGTGAAAAAGCAAAATATCGTGGCGCCGGAACTGTCGAGTTTTTGCTTAAAGACAATAAGTTCTACTTTATGGAAATGAATACGCGGCTTCAGGTAGAGCATCCTGTAACTGAACTCGTTGTAGGAGTTGACCTAGTTAAGGCTCAGATCTTAACAGCTCAAGGCAAGGATATTTTCTGGCCCGAGCAATTTACTCCTCGAGGTCATGCAATCGAATGTAGAATCTATGCCGAAGATCCGCACAAAGGCGGAATTCCCAGCACGGGACTTCTAGGCTCTTGTCACTGGCCCGAAGGTCCCGGACGAAGATTTGAAGTTGGTTTTGAAGCTGGTGATGAAGTGACCTCGTTCTATGATTCCATGATCGCAAAAGTGATTGTCTGGGACGAGAGTCGAGCCCGTGCAATTCAAAAAATGAAACGTGTGCTAAGAGACAGCATTATCTTTGGCTTAAAAACCAATATTCCGCTCTTAATCGAAATGTTGTCGCATCCAGAGTTTGTGGATGGAACTATGACTACAGCATTCGTTGAAAAAAACTTTCCAAAAGCTTTACCGGCAAGGGTGCTTACAGAATCAGAAATTGCTCTTGCGCAAACACTGTGGGGTAAAGTTGGTCAAAGCGCAGTTGGCGGCTCTGCGCCGGCTACGGTCGCAAACCCATGGGTACATGGCTGGGGTGAGCGATGAAAATTATCGAACTTAACATCAAGGGAAAGCTCGTAAAAATTCCGACTGAGAAAATCGCAGGGCAACTCTGGTTTCATTACAATGGCGAAACATTCTCGTATGAAATGCCTCGAAAAAATAAAGGCCGAGGTGGTGCGGGTTCAACTGAGCCCGGAAAAATTCGCTCTCCAATGCCTGGTAAGGTTATTAAGGTTTTAGTCGAAAACGGCAAACTCGTGACCGAAGGTCAGGTCTTAATCGTAATGGAAGCGATGAAGATGGAGTACAGCCTCGCTGCAGATGTTATTGGAACAGTCGCCAATCTAAGCGTTTCTGAAGGACAACAAGTGGCTCTGGGGCAATTACTTGTCGAGATCAAGGAGAGCTAAATGGCAAAGTCGTCAGACAAAAGCTCAAACTTTATTTCAATTGTTGAAGTTGGTCCGCGAGATGGATTGCAGAATGAATCGGCTCTCCTGACAGTCACGCAGAAAATCAAGATGATCGAAAATTTAGCTTCAGCAGGCCTAACACGAATCGAAATGGGAGCATTTGTATCTCCTAAATGGGTTCCGCAAATGGCCGATACCGACAAGGTTGTTAAAGGTATAAAAAAGAACCAGAAGCTTTCAAAGGCCTTCGAGAAATTTTCAGTTTTAGTTCCCAACGCAAAGGGTATGGAGCTTGCGCTAGATGCTCAGGTCAAAGAAGTCGCAATATTCGGGGCTTGTTCGGAGTCGTTTTAACAAAATAAAAATAAAAACAAAAAATAAGCAAAATTTAATAGTTTTAAAGAAGAAAAGAAAATAGACCAAAAAAAAAAAAAA
>CAZDFM010000078.1:6989-8447 GCA_964504465.1 uncultured Pseudobdellovibrionaceae bacterium
TATTAATTGCTCCATTGAGGAAAGTTTTATTCGGTTTAAAGAAGTAATGAAGATCGCCCAAAAACACAAAATCCCCGTGCGTGGATATTTAAGTACGGCTTTTGCTTGTCCTTACGATGGAGCTACTCGTCCCGAAAAGACTGCCGAGCTCACAGCCCGCATGTTGGACCTTGGTGTCTATGAGGTTTCAGTAGGAGACACGATCGGCGTCGCGACTCCAAAACAAGTCGAAGAGGTTGTAAAAGCATTTGGCACTAAGATGCCGCTTGCAAAAGTGGCAATGCACTTTCATAACACCCGCGGGACTGCACTCGCGAATGTGCTCAAAAGTTTAGACTTAGGTATCCGTGTGTTTGACTCTAGTGTGGGCGGTTTAGGGGGATGTCCCTATGCAAAGGGTGCGACCGGAAATCTAGCCACTGAAGATTTAAATTATATGCTTCTAGGTTTAGGGTTTAAAACTGGTGTCGATTTAGAAGCTCTAATTAAGATTCGTATGGGTTTAGAAAAGGTGATGAAGAAAACTCTTCCCGCACTCGTTAAGAACCCAAAGCTTTATTTTTCGTAAAAGGTGTAGCTTATGGGAACTGTGAAATCTTTAAAATGTGGGCTATTAATTTTGTCGACACTTTTTTTGAAAGCTCACGCCGACGTTCCTTATGACAGCCTAGAAAAGATCCGTCAGTTTACGGTCGTGACTCAGGTGTTGGTAGATTCCAAAGATAAACTCAAGGCCTGCCGGGCAACTAAAAATCATTCTGAACTTTCTGAAAAACTAGCGGCAGCTTACTCACACGAAGCTGTAGTCTGGGATAATGCCCAAATTGTACTTGCCGATTTAAAACTTCTTCGCGAACGCGCATTGAACTGTAAAAGTCGCGGGAGTTGCGAGATCTATTCGCAGTTTTTAACAAGAGCGGTCAGGGATCAGGCGAGCGCGACTGAAGTCCAAAAGCTCAGGGATGAAGTCAATTCCATCTATAAAAAAGTGCAGCCACGAGATTATGAAAACGCTCTTAAATCTATATCCGAACCATGTAAGGTCTTATCGGATCTCGTCGAAAACTGAGCTAACGTCTGTAAAAAAAGACGGCCACCAGGCTATTTGGTTTTGCGTTGCTCTCTCTGTAGTAGCTGGCTATGCTAAATAGATGTCATTAA
Organism: uncultured Pseudobdellovibrionaceae bacterium; assembly: GCA_964504465.1. Lineage (GTDB taxonomy): Bacteria > Bdellovibrionota > Bdellovibrionia > Bdellovibrionales > UBA1609 > CAZDFM01. The sequence goes on from CAZDFM010000078.1 coordinate 8,151, forward strand.
AAGTAAAATTATGGGGCGTACGTGGGTCTCTTCCAGCACCTCATTCCCCCGAACAAATCGAAGATAAAATTCGCCATTGTCTCGTCGAGTTTCAGAAGCAAAGATCTGGATCGAGCGTTGACGAATTTTTAGAATCACTTCCGCCCGAAGAAAAAGGCGGTTTTGGCGGACACACAATATGTGTGCAGGTGTTTACTCCAAAAACTTCTCTGATTGTCGATGCTGGCAGTGGAATTCGTCGACGACATCGTGGTGCGCGTGGGCGATCATCTCATGTGGTGCGCCGGCGCGGTGGCG
>CAZDFM010000079.1:0-8439 GCA_964504465.1 uncultured Pseudobdellovibrionaceae bacterium
AAAATTTAATAAGACAAGGAAAATACCCGAAATAAGTATTTGTTTTCCGATAAACCAGCGAAACAGCCGATGTGGAAAAAAGGCAGCGGACCCCATACAGTCTCCCATAGATTACAATTTGAGGTCCCGTTCAGATTACAGCTTAGCCCGAAAATCGAACTCGGTAACCCACTCCACGAATAGTTTCGATCAAATCAGAATGCACTCCCAATTTTTTTCGAAGACCAAATACGTGAGTGTCGACAGTTCTTCCTACAACATTCACGCCCTCACCTTGTATCTCTTCGATTAGATGCTCGCGGGTCAATACCTTTCCCTGATTTTGCAGAAGAGACTCTAAAAGGCGAAATTCAGAACGAGTCAAATCAAGCTTTTCGCCGTCGAGGTAGGCTTCAAACGACGAAGAATCCATTTCAAGGGCACCGGCTTGTAGTCGGGTCGACGCTGCTGCTGCTGGCGCCGTAGGTTGCCCAGCCACGTCAGTCAGCCATTGATTGCGGCGAATTAAAGCATTTACTCGTGCCATTAGAACAAGCGTATCAAAGGGTTTGGGAAGATAATCATCCGCTCCGGCATCTAAGCCTGAGGCAATGTGTTCGGGCTCTACCTTAGCCGTCACAAACAAAACTGAAACTCGGTCCAATTCTTTTCGGGCGCGCATCCAGCGGGTAATTTCAAGCCCACTCATCGCCGGAAGCATCCAATCTAAAATCACAAGATGGTAAGTTTGTGTGGAGAGAAGACGAATGGCGCGTTCGCCATCTGCAACCTCATCTACTAGATAGCCTTCGCGTTTGAGATGTAACACAATGAGCTGGCGGATTTCACTTTCGTCTTCAACAACCAGTACTCTTTTAGGCTGTGCCTCCAAACTCATCGCAAACTCCCCTTTTCGACTAGGTGCTAGATCCATCGTCATTACTTTGTCCATGGCGAATATCATCTCCGGTCGCAAAGAAAATCACATCTTCTGCGATATTTGTTGAATGGTCGGCTAGACGTTCTAAATTTTTTGCTACGCTCATGAGACACAAACTGGGATCGATTAAATCCACATTCTTTTTCATCTCGAGCCGAAGCTTTTCAACCATATTGTCTTTGGCTTGATCGACAATATCGTCACGGCTTAAAACACTTTGAGAAAGTTCAACATCGCGGCGAACAAAAGCATCCAGTGAATCGCGAACCATCCCGCGTACTTCTTCAACCATGATTTCGATGTCTTTTGCGATTTGGGGCAGGCCCGGGAGATTGAGGTACTCTTCTCCCGAATAAGAAATATTCACAGCTTGGTCGCCCATTCTTTCAAGATCACTGTTGATTTTAATAATGGCCATCACAAGTCTGAGGTCACGGGCAACAGGAGCCTGCTTTGCAAGAAGTGTAAAACAAGCTTCATCGACTTGCAGGTGCAGTTTGTTAATCTGCTTTTCAAGCCGGTGGACTTCTTTCAGTTTGTCAGGCTGGCGCTTTAATATACCCTGACAAGCTTCATCAATCGATTTTTCAACGGCACCGCCCATTTCGAGCATAATATCCTTGAGTTGCTGTAATTCCGTATCTAAATGCCGAAGCATGCCCACTCCTTAGCTAAAGGTAGATCTAACCCCGGATACTAGTACTTCCTCATACCGGACGCAATCGCGAGCTTTGAGTTTTTCTCTCACAATTAAGCTCGGGGGTCGTGTCAGAATCCTGTCAGAATGGATATTCACTTCATCCTTTTGTTTTATTTTTGTCAGGATTGATATTTTTTGCGTAGAATGAAGCATGCGCACGGGAATCATTGACCTAGGAACCAATTCACTTCGTTTTTCATTTTGGGAAATTTCGCCGACCAGTCGTCGCGCTGCGCTTATTTACCGAAAGAAAACTATGATCTTACCGGGCGAAGACGTTTTCACAACGGGTAAAATCCCTCCTAAAAGCCTCAAAAAGATTTTAAAAACCTTACATTCCTTCGAAGACAAAGCTGAAATTCTGAACGTCGACTCAGTGGTCGCCATGGCGACTTGTGCACTTCGCGAGGCTGTAAATTCCGATGCAATATTAAAAGCTGTTTACGCTCAGACAACAGTTCCACTTAAGGTCATTTCGGGAAAAAGGGAGGCCGAGCTCATTGCTCAAGGAGTGTTAAAAGCAGAACCCCAAATTCTTGGCGCGCGAATTCTTGTAGATATCGGTGGTGGCTCAACAGAGGTTTCGTTAGTACACCAGCGTAAGATTTTAAAGTCGGTAAGTCTTCCTTTAGGAGCACAACGCCTCTACCAACTTTTCCCTGAACTCATGCAGGGGCCTGCAACAGAACTTCGTCTTCAGATGGCAGAAGACATTCGCGCCTATGTCTTGAAACAACTTAAGAAAAGCTGTTCGGACTGGCCAATTGATAAAGCGTCAGTCGTTCTTGGAAGCAGTGGAACGATTCGAAACCTAGGTCGTCTCATCACACGTAAAAGAGCCGCCACCCAATCGCGCCTTGCTTGGATCCGGCAAGTGAGTGCACCTTCAAAGACACGTCCCAAGTTTGCTGCGTCTGAACTGAAAAGTTTAAATCAAAGCCTCTTATTTTTAACACCAAGACAACTTGAAACTCTAGCCGGCGTTGAGCCCGAACGACGGCCGCTGCTAGTTCATGGAGCCCTGTTGCTTGAAGAGATACTCAACTTCTTTTCAATAAAGAGTGTGCATGCAACAGAGGGTTCGCTTCGAGATGGTGTTCTCTTTGAGCTGACTCAAGGTCTTCTTAAGCCAGATCGCCTTCGAGCACTAAACCCCGCGCTAAAAAAACGTCGAAAAAAGAAAACCAAACTAAAGGTTAAAAAGCTCAAGAAGTTAAAAAAAATCCTGAAAAAACTGGTAAAGCCTACTCGTAAAAAGGCTTAAGACTCGCGATCGCTTGTTTGATTTGAGCTTGTCCTGCTTCCCACTCGATTTCTACGAAGCCTGCTTTTTTAAAATCAACCGCTGCGCCAACCAACTTGTACGTCATTAACGGCAGTACATCTCCGTGACTGCAGGCCATCGTCACTAAGGCCTTTGACTCACTCCACTCGCGTAAATAATTTTCGATCCGTGCTTGAAACTTCGCGAAGCTTTCGCCTGGTGTTTGTTCCATGAGTCCTGGATGGATATGGGGCGCACGGCCCATCAACTGAGCGACAGGTTGAAGTGTCTGTACACAACGCACCTTTTCGCTCGATTCAAAATTGAGATCTGAGGCTTGCCATTCTTCGAACTTAAACCGTTTCTGAAAGTACTTAGCTAACCTTGAGACCTGTTTGAGACCCTTTTCGGAGAGTCCATTGTCCTGTTCCCTCTCATCAGTATCGCGATGAGCATGCCGTATCAAAATGAGGGTCTTAATTCCTGAAGACATCTCTAAAGCCTGCCAAAACTCTTATCTTATGTCTATGCCTGTGATAGCTTGCGGACATATTTTAACGGCTCACGGCGTATCTGCGCCCCGCGCTTTAGGATAAGGAAGATATGACCAAACTCAGCGTCAACGTAAATAAACTCGCACTCATCCGAAATTCACGCGAAAAAAACCACCCTGATGTGGTGAAAATCGCAAAAGATCTTTTAGCGTTTGGAGCACACGGTATCACTATTCATCCTCGGCCCGATGGCAGACATATCCGCAAAACTGATATCGAACCTCTTTCAGAACTTGTTCAAGAACAACTCAAAGATTCGAAAGCTAAAATCGAATTTAATATAGAGGGTTATCCCTCAGATGACTTTCTAGAAATGTTGCTTAAAGTACGACCTCATCAGGCGACCCTAGTCCCCGATCCTCCAGAGGCTCTCACATCAAATGCAGGCTGGGACTTTGTAAGACACGAATCACTCCTCAAAGAAGTATGCCAAAAACTTAAAGCGTCTGGCATACGAGTGTCATTATTTTTGGACCCCTCTGTCATGACGGATTCACAGTGGAAAAGTCTTGGTGCAGTTAACTGTGACCGAGTCGAACTCTATACAGAAGCCTATGCCGACCAGTTCGCTGGCCCTCAAGAGAAGGCGACCCTTGCGACTTATAAAGTCGCCGCACAAAAGGCCGTCGGTTTAGGGCTGGGAGTGAATGCTGGTCACGATTTGAATCTTAAAAACTTAGGCACACTCATTCATCAAGGTCCCGAAATTGAAGAGGTCTCAATAGGGCACGCCCTAGTTTGTGAGGCTTTATACCTAGGGTTTCAAAAAACCATCGAAAGCTATTTAGAAGTTTTAAAGAATCCGCATGCCCATTAGAACTTACGCGGTTGAAGCGCTTCAGACGAACTATATCTGGGTTCTGCGAGATGAGAGCGAACAACTCACCTATGTAATCGACCCCGGAGAAGCCGCACCCGTATCTGAATTCTTGACGGCAAGAGGTTGGAAGCTCGATGCAATACTCAACACTCATCACCACCGAGATCATGTTGGCGGAAATTTAGAGCTTAAAAACCGTTACAATTGCCCGATCTTTGCCTTTGAACCCGACGCTCACCGAATCGATGGCGTAACCGAAAGGCTCAGCGAAGGATCGCGCTTTAGATTAGGGCACTTAGAAATTGAAGTTATATTTTTGCCAGGACATACCCACGGGCAAATCGCCTATTATTTTGCTAAAGAAGGATTACTGTTTTCAGGAGACTGCGTTTTTAATATGGGCTGTGGTCGACTGTTTGAAGGTACCGCTGAGCAGATGCACAATTCACTTCAAAAAATAATGAATTTGCCTCCCGAAACAAAAATCTACTGTGGACATGAATACTCGCTTTCTAATGCCGCATTCGCGAGAATCTTTTTGTCTAATCGCCCCGCGTTCGAGAAGTGCGTCCAACTCTATGAAGACCTCCGCAAACGCAACGAACCAACCGTGCCATCCACAGTCGCTTGTGAACTCGAAACAAATCCTTTTTTTAACTGCGGTGATAGTGCATTAAAAGCGCGTCTAAGAATGGAGCAATCCACCGAAGCCGAAGTTTTTGCAGAATTAAGAAAACGTAAAGATAGTTTTACGGCTTAGTGGTTTTTCTCAGATCCGTATACTTGGTGTTATTTCCCTTTGAATACTCGACGGGGTATTTTTCGTTGTTTTTGACGAGTTTATTTTCAAGCGCGGTAGTTAAATCTATTTTATGCATCTTCGAGAAGCGAAGTAAAAAGAAGAACACATCTGCAAGCTCATCCGAAACCTTTTCTCGGAATTCAGCCTTAGTAAACAGTTCCGAGATTTGTTTTTCAGATTGAAATCGAAAGAGTTCAAGCAGCTCCGAGGCCTCCGTCACCAATCCAATAGCTAAATCTTTAGGCTGATGAAACTGATCCCAGTCTCGGTCTTGACAGAACTGTTCGACTTTTTCTTCGGCCTGCTGCAATGACAAAGACATTTTATCTCCTCTAAAACTTCCTCTTTGGTCATACAGAGGCTCTTTGAGTCTGTCCAGTTTTTCAAAGCCTCAAACGTTGACTTTACGATGAGGAGGGCTATCCTTTCTTTACTAGGAGCCACAAATGCTAAACTCAAAAAAAATTGTTTTGCTGGTGATCATTGCGACGGCTTTAGCAATCGGTGGATTTTTCTATTTCAAACGCTCGCCAGTTGCAGACTCCACTCCCTCTTCAAGGATGATGATCGAAATTTCTCCCAAAGATTTACTCGAACAAATTAAAGGGCGTCGAGCTGAAGTCACTTTGGTAAATGTTTGGGCCTCTTGGTGTGGACCCTGTATTGAAGAGCTTCCTCTTTTAGTTCAACTCAGAGAAGAGTTTAAAGACCGAGATTTTGAATTGGTCCTTTATTCAGCCGATAAACCCGAGGACAAAAAAGATGCGCTTGATTTTTTAGTCTCTCAAAAGATCGACTTTCAAAACTATGCTAAAGGCAAAGCTTCCATGGATGAGATAGAAGCTCTCTATCCGGAGTGGCAAGGCGTTTTGCCCATTAGTATGATCTACGATGCAGACGGTGCCATCGTCCAAAAATGGATGGGGACAGTTTCTTACGAAGAATTTAAATCTTTAATTGAAGCGGCATTTGTCGCAGCGGAAACAAAATGAAAGTTTCTCGAAAAAAGGCAATCAAGATTTTAAGCGGCAAAAACCCCTCAGCCAACGACACCAATGCCCAAGCTAAAATCAAAGAGTCGGATTTTGGTGAGCTCGCAAAAACTTATGGTTTTCTAAAAGACATCCCGTTTCCTTTTGCTGCCTTCTTGTTTGTCACAAAAGGTGGAGTGCTCAAATCGTCTTTAACTTTGAATTTGGCAAGAATTGCGGCCTGGCACGGGATTAAGACTCTCGTGATTGGACTCGATGTCCAATGTGATATCAGCCGCAATCTAGGAAGCCATTTCGACTCCGATGATACGAGTCTCGATGAAGCCTTGGCTTCAATCGATAAAGTAAATGGGCTTTATCAGTACTTTAACGGCAGCGCCCTGCTGAAAGATCTCATCCTCCCAACGGATTTAGCTCACTTAAGTTATATCCCCGAGACACCCGAACTCGCCACACTCGAACAGGCCCTTCACTTAAGGCCGCGCCGCGAATTTTGGTTTAAAGAAGCAGTCATTCAGCCACTCAAAAAAGATTTCGATCTCATCTTAATCGATGGCGCTCCCAGCTGGAGCCTTCTCACGACCAATGCCCTCTCAGCCTGCGACGGCCTGATTTCTCCCGTAGAATGCAAAATTAATAACTATCGAAACTTAAGTATGTTCAGAGCTTTTATTCGGGACTTTAAAAGTGACATGCAAATTAATTTTCCACAGGTGTTTGTGCCCACACGGCTCACGCCTCAAAGACGCCTGAGTCGCGATATTTATGACAGATATTCTAGCGAGCTCCCGTTTTGTGTTCCGACAGCCATCAAAGATTCGGTTCAAGGCGAGGAATCTTCAGCCCTTAAAATTTCGGTTTGCGAACATGCGCCTTTATCTCCTGCCGCCGAAGAGATGCGCCAATGCTTAAAAGATTGTTTCGACCTCTTAGGGCAGCAAATTTCTTCTGAAGAATCTCACCAGGGTATTAGTAAAAGGGAGAACTCCTATGTCGCTCAGCCTTGATAAGCTCAACCGTCGACGAGCCAAGAAGTCCGTAGCAAAAATCCAGAGTCCTGAGCCGAGGCAGCGGCCTTGGGCTCCCGTTAAGCCCATGGTAAAAAAGATTGAAGCAGAAGAAGCCCTGTTTTCGGACATCTGGACAGATTCTGGGCTTGAACGAAACTGGTGTGATGAAACTTCTGCTCCAGAAGAGCTCAACCTTGAAAACGGCATAAAGAACCTCAAAAATCTCTCGTCCGAGCTCGTTTCCCACGGGCAAAATAAGGTCAAACGGCTTAAAAAAGAGCTTGGGCGCCCCCGAAGCATCAAATGGATGGGCGTTGAACTTGAGGTCGGCAAACAGTTCAGGCTTCATTTACCGGCGCTTAAGAGACGTAGTTAATATTACTTGTCTTTTCTGACCCTCTCAGGCTAAAACCGCTAGCTTACAGTCCCCGCTTGCCACATCCCATAAAGCAAGCTATATCCTTGTGTTCGTTGGAGGTTTCGAAATGGCTAAGAAAAAAGGTAAAGTCCGCATCATCACTCTCGAGTGCACAGAAGCGCGTAAAGAGGGGAAATCTCCTTCACGTTATACGACTAAGAAAAACACTCAAACTCATCCCGAGCGTCTTGAGAAAAAGAAGTACAATCCGACTCTTCGTCGTCACACTCTTCATAAAGAAATTAAGTAAGAATTTAGAGCGAGCTCTAAGTTTCGAAAGGCTGCTTACGCAGCCTTTTTTGAGTCGGCTGGCAGATGGAAAGTATATCCCACGCCGTGTACTGATTTAATATAATGGCTCTTGTCGCCTAACTTTCTTCTGAGGGCAGCGACATAGGTGTCCACACTTCGATCCATTACATGAGTGCTTTGACCCCAAACTTGATGAAGAATTTCTTCACGGCTTAAAGCTGAACCCTGCTTTCGAGCCAGGCAGAGTAATAATTTAAATTCGATAGGTGTTAAGTTCATCTCTTTAAGTTCGCCGTTCTCGTGGCACGAGATTCTTTGCGTATCGAGATTAAAATGAAGCTCGCCAAACTGAAGGCTCTCGCTCGAAGCAGTCAAATCTTTCATACGACGAAGCTTGGCACCAATACGAGCTGTAAGTTCTTGCGGGTCAACCGGCTTTACAATGTAGTCGTCGGCCCCAACATCAAAACCTTCTACTTTTGTTCTGACATCTTGTTTTGAAGTTAAAAATACGATGGGTGTGTTTTTATGAGCTTTAAGCGAACGAATATGACGGGCAAGTTCAATTCCGCTGCCATCTTCAAGCATCACATCGAGTAAAAAAAGGTCGAAAATTCCAGACACGATCGACTGTTTTGCAGCTTCGAGGCTCGGCACAAGCTCCACTGAAAAATCTTTTTCTAGGATTGATTGGATGACTAAGCGCTG